>NZ_JBISWJ010000044.1:0-80257 GCF_044462225.1 Kocuria kalidii
TCGTCCGTCCGTGACCGCCCCTCCGGGAGCGCGGCGGGGTCAGGGGGCCAGCGCGCGGGCGGGGGTGTCGGCGGCGGAGGGCTTGCCCGCGTAGGCGCCCCGGTGCGCGGCGGCCGGGTGGGTGCCGAGCACCTTGGTCCGGCCCTGGCCGTAGAGGTTCTCGCGCAGCGTGGTGCCCTCGTACCCGGTCCGGTAGCGGCCGCGCTTCTGCAGCTCCGGCACGACCCACTCCACGAAGTCCTCGAACGATCCCGGGGACACGTGGTAGGCGAGGTTGATGCCGTCCAGCCCGCCCTCGTCGATCCAGCGCTCGAGCTCGTCGGCCACCGTCTGCGGGGAGCCGACGATGGGCACGCCCATGCCGCCCATCGAGATGTGCTTCGCGACCTCCTTGACCGTCCACTTCTTGTGGGGGTCGGCGGTGGTGAACGGGGTCAGGAAGGACTGGATGGACTCGGTCTTGATGTACTCCAGGACGTCGTTCTCGTCGTAGCGGCCCAGGTCCACGCCGGACCAGCCGCCCACGAGGCCCAGGGCCCCGTCGGTGTCCGCGTAGCGCTCGTAGTCGCGGCGCTTCTGCTCGGCCTTCGCGTCGGTCTCGTCGACGATCACGTGCAGCATGGCGAAGATCTTGAGGTCGTCACGGCCCCGCCCGTGGGCTTCCGCCTCGTCCCGCAGCTTGTCGGTGACCACGCGGGTGAGGTCGGGTCGGATGCCGCCCACGAACACCGCCTCGGCGTGGCGGCCGGCGAACGCCCGCCCGCGGGAGGACGCACCGGCCTGGAAGATCAGCGGCGTGCGCTGCGGCGAGGGCTCGGTCAGGCCGATGCCCGGGACGTCGAAGTACTTGCCGTGGTGCTGGATGGGGTGCACGAGGGCCGGGTCGGCGAAGACCCCGTTGGCCCGGTCGCGCCGGACGGCGCCGTCCTCCCAGGAGCCCTCCCAGAGCTTGTAGCAGACCTCCATGAACTCCTCGGCGATCTCGTAGCGCTCGTCGTGGGAGATCTGCTCCGTCAGCCCGTGGTTCTCGGCGGCGGACCTGAGGTAGGACGTCACCACGTTGAAGCCCATCCGGCCCCGGGTCAGGTGGTCGAGCGTGGCGAACTTCCGGGCCAGCGGGTACGGCTGCTCGTAGGTGATGGCGCTGGTCACGCCGAAGCCCAGGTGCTTCGTCACGGCCGCCATCGCGGAGATCTGCATGAAGGGGTCGTTGACCGGGATCTGGGTGGCGTCCCTGATCACCGGTGCGGCGGAGTTCTGGTAGACGTCGTAGTACCCGACGACGTCCGCGAGGAACAGGGCGTCGAACAGCCCCCGCTCCAGGAGCTGGGCCACGTCCGTCCAGTACTCGATCGTGTTGTACTCGTCCGCGCGGGAGCGCGGGTGCTTCCACAGGCCGGGGGCCTGGTGGCCCACGCAGGTCATGTCGAACGCGTTCAGGGCGATGCGCTTGCTCAAGGGTGTTCCTCCCGGGTCGATGCCGACCCGCGCCCGTGCGTCGTGGAGACCTGCTCGCGGGTCCGACGCACTCAGGGGCGCCGTACTTGCCACGGAGCGGGTGCACCGCGGCCCGATGTTCATCTGGGGCACCCCGCTACGGGAGAGGGTTGCCGCCCGACCAGCCAGAGCTTCGCGTCGGGACTCGTCATCGTCGTCGCGGAACAGTTTAGCGGCTCTCCCCGCGCCCGGCGCAAGCCGCGTCCCGCCGGGGACGGGGCGGCTCAGGCGGGCGGGAGGAACGGCGGATCCCGGCGGGGGTCGAGGGTCCAGCCCCGCCGGAGCCGGGGCCGGAGCTCGATCAGGGGGCAGGTGTCCATGACCACGTCGAGGCCGGCCCGTTCGGCCCGGGCGGCCGCGTCCTCGTCCACGACGCCGAGCTGCAGCCACACCGCTCCCGCGCCGGCGGCGATGGCCTGGTCCACCACCGCGCCGACGCGCCGGGAGTTGACGAAGCAGTCCACCACGTCGATCGGCCGCGGGACCTCGGCGAGCGTGCGGAAGCCGCGCTCGCCGTGCACCGGCTCGCCCTTCGGGTTCACGGGGACGATCGTCATGCCGAGGTCGTCCCGGAGCCGCCGCGCGACCGAGTGCGCGGTGCGGGCCGTGTTGCCGGTCAGTCCCACGACGGCCCACCGGCCGGGCCGGGTCAGGAGGCGGTCGATGACGGCGGGGTCGTTGCGGCTCATGCCCCCAGCCTGGCACGGGAACCACGTCCCCGCCCCGGGGTAGCGGGGGAGGTTCAGGAGAAGAGGGGCAGGAGGTCGGCGTACGCTCCCAGCTCCGCGCGCTCCGGGGCGGACAGCTCCGCCCGGCCGGTGCCCACGCGGGCGAAGTGCTCGTCGCTCCAGTGCTCGAGCGGCTCCCGCTCCCAGAGGTCGGTGAGGACCCGGCGGACCTCGGCGAGCCCGTCCGCGGCGGGCCCGGGCGAGCCGTCCAGGTGCTGGATCAGGTCCAGGTGGTGCACCGTGGCCTCCACCGCGAGGGTGCTCAGCAGGTCCTCGACGCGCAGCACGTGCCCGTCGGTGCGGACCGCGCCGCCGCTGCCGCGGTGCTCGGCCGCGTGCACGAGCGCCCCGGCGGTCCCGCGGTAGAGCTCGCGCACGGCGTCCCAGTCCGGGAGCATGGAGGCCGCCACCCGGGCCCGGCGCCGGCTCTCGGCGGCCGCCTCCGGGTCCCCGCCCCAGTCCGTCCAGTAGGTCGCGGCGTCCCGGTCCGGGCGGGCGGTCGTGGGCGTGTGCAGGGCGACCAGCCCCCGCAGCCCATCCATCGCACAGTGGTGCACGAGGTCCCGGACCGACCACCCCGTGCACCCGGTCGCGGCCCAGGAGTCGTCGTCGCCGAGGCCGTCGAGGACCGCGCCGAACGCCGTGCAGGCGTCGCGCACCAGGTCGGCTCGGGGCGAGGGATTGCGGCTCGTCATGGGTCCATGGTGGGGCACGGACGGCCCGCGTGCCACCCGGTCCCGCCGTCGCCGCGGAGGGAGCGCATTTGCCAGGGAACACGTCGAGGACGTTCAATGGACCGCGTAACCATCCGGAGCGGCTGAGAGACCTGGCTCGTCGACGTCGCAGCAACCGGCACGGATCCTCCTGATCCCCCGTGCAAGGTGCTAAAGCCAGGACCGATGGAGTTGATCATGAGCACCTCCCTGCTCCGCCCTGCGCCGTCCGGCGCACCGGGCACCCCGAAGCGCGCCTTCTCCGTGGCGTTCGAGCACGTCGGCAAGGCCTTCCCGTCCGGCCGCGAGACCCACCACGTCCTGCAGGACGTGGACGTCACCGCCGGGCCCGGCGAGGTGCTGGCGATCCTGGGGCCGTCGGGGTGCGGGAAGTCCACCCTGCTGCGCGCCGCGGCGGGGCTCGACACCGCCTCCGCGGGCCGGGTGCTCATCGACGGCACGCCCGTGTCCGGGATCGACCCGCGCTGCGCGGTCGCCTTCCAGGAGCCCCGCCTGCTGCCGTGGCGCTCCGTCCGCGAGAACGTCCGCCTGGGCCTGCCCCGTGGGCTCCCCCGCGACGAGGGCAACGCCGAGATCGACGACCTGCTGCGCCTGGTCGGCCTCACCGCGCACGCGGACCACCGCCCCCGTGCGATCTCCGGAGGCATGGCCCAGCGCGCTTCCCTGGCCCGGGCCCTCGCCCGCAACCCCGGCGTCCTCCTGCTCGACGAGCCCTTCGGCGCGCTCGACGCCCTCACCCGCCTCCGGATGCAGGACCTCCTGCTCACGATCCACGAGGCCCAGCCCACGACCGTCCTGCTCGTCACCCACGACGTGGACGAGGCGCTGCAGCTCGCGGACCGGATCGTGGTCCTGGACCGGACCGGCCCCACCGCCCCGGCGTCGATCAGCACGGTGCTCCCGGTGCCCGGGGAGCGCCCCCGGGACCGGTCCTCCGAGGTCCTCGCCGACCTGCGCGTGCAGCTCCTCGGCCACCTCGGCGTCGACACCCACCACTGACGCGACCCGCTGACCCGCCCCCGAACCGCCCCGCCCCGTTCCCCGGACCGCCGCGCCCGCCCGCGCCACCGGCCCCGCCCGTCCACCACGAAAGGCCCCGCCATGCCCCTGCCCCAGCGCTCCGTCCGCACGATCCCCGCTCTCACCGCCGTCCTGGCGCTCGCCCTGACCGGCTGCATGGCCGGTGAGGGCGAGGGCCAGGCGGAGGCCGCCGGCGACGGCACCGTCCGCGTGGACTGGGCCACCTACAACCCGCTCTCCGTCGTGATCAAGGAGAAGGGGTGGCTCGAGGAGGCGTTCTCCGCTGAGGGCGTCGAGGTCGAGTGGGTGCAGTCCGCCGGGTCGAACAAGGCCAACGAGGCGCTGCGCGCCGAGGCGGTCGACATCGGCTCCACCGCGGGCTCCGCGGCGCTGCTGGCCCGCAGCAACGGCACCCCGATCCACGTGATCGACGTCTACTCGCAGCCGGAGTGGTCCGCCCTGGTGACCACGGCGGACAGCGAGGTGCAGGAGGTCGCCGATCTGGCGGGCCGCACCGTGGCCGCGACCAAGGGCACCGACCCCTACTTCTTCCTGCTCCAGGCCCTCGACGAGGCGGGGGTGGACCCGGGGGACGTCACGATCCAGACCCTGCAGCACGCCGACGGCCGCGCCGCCCTCGAGAACGGCCAGGTGGACGCCTGGGCCGGGCTCGACCCGATCATGGCCGCCGCGGAGGAGGACGGCGCCGAGCTGTTCTACCGCAACGTCGACTTCAACACCTACGGCTTCCTGAACGCGCACGAGACCTTCCTCGAGGAGCGGCCCGAGGCCGCCCAGACCGTGGTGGACGTCTACGCCTACGCCCGGGAGTGGGCGCAGGCGAACACCCGGGAGACCGCGCAGCTGCTCTCCGAGGCGGCCGGGATCGAGCTGTCCGTGGCCGAGAAGGTGCTCGAGCGCACCAACCTGGACATCGACCACGTGCCCGGCGACGAGCAGCTCGCGGTCCTCGAGAAGGTGGGTCCGATCTTCGTCGAGTCCGACGACGTGGCCGGCCAGGAGCAGATCGACGAGGCGCTCGCGAGCATCGTGGAGAGCTCCTACGCCGAGAACGCCGACGCCGACCGCGGGGCCGAGCTCGTCGGGGAGCAGGAATGACGCGGCCGCTGCCCCCTGCCGAGGAGGCCGAGCGCACCGACGCCCCGGACGACGCGCCCCCGCCGGCCGCGGAGGCTTCCCGGCGGCGGCCCCTGCTGCGCACCGGGCTGGGCCTGCTCCTGCCCGCGGCGCTGCTGCTGCTGTGGCACGTGCTGTCCACCGCCGGAGTCTTCAGCGCCGTCCAGCTGCCGGCCCCGCTCGCGGTGCTCGAGGCCGGGCTCGGCCTGCTGGCCGGCGGGGACCTGTGGACGCACGTGGGCATCTCGACCCAGCGCGTGCTGATCGGCTTCCTGCTCGGCGCCGGGCTGGGCCTCCTGGCGGGGTCCTTCATCGGCCTCTCCCGCTGGGGCTCCACGCTGGTCGGCCCCACGATCGGGGCCTTCCGGGCCGTGCCCTCGCTGGCGTGGGTGCCGCTGCTGCTGCTGTGGATCGGCCTCGGCGAGGACTCGAAGGTGACGCTGGTGGCCATCGGCGCGTTCTTCCCCGTCTACACCACCGTCTCCGCGGCGCTGCGGCACGTGGACCGCAACCTCATCGAGGCGGCGCGGGCCTTCGGGATCCACGGGCTGCGCCTGCTCACCACGGTGCAGCTGCCGGCGGTCATGCCGTCGGTGATCTCGGGTCTCCGCCTGGCCCTGGCCCAGGCGTGGCTGTTCCTGGTGGCCGCCGAGCTGCTGGGGGCCTCCATGGGCCTGGGCTGGCTGCTCACCGACTCGCAGAACAACGGCCGCACCGACCGCCTGCTCCTGGCGATCGTCCTGCTGGCCGTGCTCGGCAAGCTCTCCGACGCCCTGCTGGGCGTGTTCGAGAAGTGGGCCGTCCGGAAATGGGCGTGACACGTGCGCCTGGCACAGTGGACCCGTCCGCCCGAGCAGGAACCGCGCAGACCGGAGCCGGGCAGACAGGTTTCGCGCAGACAGATTTCGCGCAGACAGATTTCGCGCCGGCAGGAAAGGACCGCAGCACCGTGAGCCACAGCTGGAGCGACCCGCACTCCCCCGTCCCGAACCCCGCGCGCGTCTCGGACGAGGCCCGGATCGCGTTCTGGGAGAACCAGGCCTCCCGCCTGGACTGGGCCGAGCCGTGGACCACGGCCCACCGCTTCGCGGCGCCGCGGCGGATCGGCAAGGACGCCGACGGCAGCCCCACCTGGTCGGTCCCGGAGCTCGCGTGGTTCGAGGGCGGGAAGCTCAACGTGGCGCACAACTGCGTGGACCGCCACGTCGAGGCCGGCCGCGGCGCCCACGTGGCCCTGTACTTCGAGGGGGAGCCCGGCGACCGCCTAGTCTACACCTACGCGGACCTGCAGCGGGAGGTCTCCCGGGCGGCCAACGCCCTGCTCGCGCTGGGCGTGGAGCAGGGCGACCGGGTGGTGATCTATCTTCCCGTCATCCCGGAAACCGTGATCATCACCCTGGCCTGCGCCCGCATCGGTGCGGTGCACTCGCTGGTCTTCGGGGGCTTCTCCGCCGAGGCGCTGCGGTTCCGGGTGGAGGACACCGGCGCGAAGGTCCTCGTGACCACGGACGGGCAGCACCGGCGCGGGGCCGTGGTTCCCGTCAAGGCCGTCGCGGACGAGGCCTGCGGCGGCGACAACGCGGTCGAACACGTCGTCGTCGTGCGCCGCACCTCGCGGCCGGGCCGCACGGACCTGCCGCGGGGCACCCGGGGCACGCACTCCAAGGACGAGGACGCGGTCCCGTGGACGCGCGGGCGCGACGTGTGGTGGCACGAGCTGATCGCCGAGCAGTCCGACGTGCACGAGCCCGAGGCGTTCGACGCCGAGACGCCGCTGTTCATCATCTACACCTCCGGGACCACCGGGAGGCCCAAGGGCCTGGTGCACACGATGGGCGGCTACCTCGTGCAGACCGCGTACACGCACGCCCTGCTGTTCGACCTCCTACCGGACGTGCTCGACGACGGGGGGCGGCTGCGCCCGGACGAGCTGTCCACCCGCAACGACCCGGCCAAGGTGGACTCGACCGTGCACTGGTGCACGGCCGACCTCGCGTGGGTCACCGCGCACACCTACGAGATCTACGGCCCGCTGGTCAACGGCGTGTCCGAGGTGATCTACGAGGGGACCCCGAACACCCCGCACTGGGGCCGGCACTTCGAGGTCGTCGAGCGCTACGGGGTCACCACCTACTACACGGCGCCCACGCTGATCCGCTCCCTCATGGGCGCGTTCCCGAAGGGCGTCCCGCAGATCTACAACCTGAACTCGGTCCGGCTGCTCGGCTCCGTGGGCGAGTCCATCAACCCGGAGGCCTGGCGCTGGCTGCGCACCCAGGTGGGCCGGGACGAGGTCCCGTTCGTGGACACGTGGTGGCAGTCCGAGACCGGTGCCGCGGTGATGTCCCCGCGCCCGCACGACCCGCAGTTCGCGCCCCCGGGGACCTTCGACGACGGAGCCCCGCGCACCGCGCCCAAGCCCGGCTGCGCGACCCGCGCCGTCCCGGGGATCTCGACCCGCGTGGTCGACGAGGCCGGCCGGACCGTGCCGCCCGGGGTGCAGGGCTTCGTGGTGGTGGACCGGACCGGTCCGGCGATGGCCCGCACCGTGTGGGGCGATCCGCAGCGCTACCTCACCTCCTACTGGCAGGCCTACGCGGAGCAGGGCTGGTTCCTGGCCGGGGACGGCGCCCGCTACGACGAGGACGGGGACATCCACATCCTCGGGCGGATCGACGACGTCATCAACGTCTCCGGGCACCGGCTGTCCACCATCGAGATCGAGTCGGCGCTCGTCACCCACCCGTGGGTCGTGGAGGCCGGTGCGGCGCCCGTGCGCGACGACCTGACCGGGCACGCGGTCCTGGCCTACGTCGTGCTGACCCCCGAGGGCGGGCGGGTCCCGGAGGAGGCGCTGACCGCGGCGCTGCGCGAGCACGTGGCGCACCAGATCGGGCCGATCGCGAGGCCCCGGGCCGTCGTGGCCGTCCCGGACCTGCCGAAGACGCGGTCCGGGAAGATCACCCGGCGCCTGCTCGCGCAGCTGTGGGAGGGCGCCCCGCTCGGCGACCGCTCCTCGCTGCAGAACGAGGAGTCGCTCGAGCACATCGCCGAGGTCCTGGCCGCGCGGCGGTAGCCCCCGGCACCGCCGCGGGACGGCCCCCGGCTCCTTCCGCAAGGACGTTGAGCCATGTGACGTCCCAGCCCGCACCGCCCCTAGGATGAATGCCGTGAACGTTCCCCCCCGTCCCGCCGGCGCCGCCCGCTCCGCGCCCGCCCGGCTGCTGCCCGAGGTGCCGAACACCGACCTCAAGCTCGCGATGGCCGGTTCCGGCGCCCTGTTCTCGGCCTACGTGCTGGTGCACATGCTCGGGAACCTGAAGGTCTACCAGGGCGCGGAGAAGTTCGACGCCTATGCCGAGTTCCTCCGCACGGCCGGCGCCCCCGTGCTGCCGCGCGGGACCGTGCTCTGGACGGCCCGCGGGGTGCTCGCCGCCGGCCTGGTCGTCCACGTGGGCGCCGCCGCGGTGCTCACCGCACGGTCCTGGACGGCGAACGGGACGCTGCTGCCGCGCACCGGCCGGCGCCCGCGGGGACGCCGTCGCAGCCCCTGGCAGGTGGCGAAGCGCTCGATGCGCAGCACGGGCGGCGTGCTCGGGCTGTTCACCCTCTTCCACGTCCTCGACCTGACCCTGGGCGCCCGGCCCGCCGCGGCCCCGGGCTTCGCGCACGGCAGCGCCTACGGCAACCTCGTGGCCAGTCTCTCCCGCCCGCCGGTGGCGGCCGCCTACGCCGTGTCCATGGCGGCCCTGGCGGCCCACCTGGTGCACGGGATCCCGGAGATCGCGAACGACGTCGGCGCGGCCGGCGACCGGGACGTCCAGCGGCGGCTGCGGATCGTGGCGAACGCCCTCGGCGCCACGGTGGCCGCCGGCAACACCACGATCCCGGTGGCCGTCCTGACCCGCGCGGTCCGCTGACCCCGCGGCCGTCCCCCTTTTCCGCCCAGACGACAAGTTCCTTCCAGACGACAAGTTCCCCCCAGACGACAAGGACCCGAGCGAGTGAGCACCTTCTCCCTGACCGTGGACGTGTGGCGCCAGCCCGCCCCGGACGAGCCCGGGCGCTTCACGGTCCACGTCGTCCCGGACGCGCACCCGGAGATGACCGTGCTCGAGCTCCTCGACCGGATCAACGCGCAGCTGGAGGCCGACGGCGAGGAGCCGGTCGTCTTCGACGACGGCTGCCGCGAGGGCGTCTGCGGCAAGTGCGGCGTGACGGTCGACGGTGTGGCGCACGGGCCCGAGCGCAACGCCGCGAGCTGCATGCAGCACCTGGGGGCCTACCGGGACGGGGACCGGGTGCGCATCGAACCGCTGCGGGCGGCGTCCTTCCCGGTCAAGCAGGACCTCTCCGTGGACAAGAAGGCGCTGCGCCTGGTGGCGAAGGCCGGCAAGTTCCCGGTCGCGATGAAGGCCCTGGCCAACGGCGGCTGCATCAGCTGCGGGGCGTGCGTCGCGTCCTGCCCCAACGGGTCCGGCCAGCTGTTCGTGGGCACGATGCTGCGGGAGCTCCCGCCGCTGGCCAAGAACGACGACGAGCGCCGGGAGCGCTCCGCGAAGGTGATCGACGCGTCCGAGGAGCAGTTCGGGCCCTGCTCCCTGCTCGGCGACTGCGTGGAGGTCTGCCCTGCCGGGCTGCCGATCGAGAACCTCTCCGCGGTGGCGCAGGAGAATCTGCGCAACCGCTTCCCCCCGCGGTCCCGCGTGACGAAGACGCACGGGTAGGACTCGGCGCGGCGTTTGCCGCGCCCGGCCACCCCTGCTAGCTTCACAGCACATCCCGAGCACCTGTGAGGTGGATCCCATGAACGAGCACTCCGGCAGCATCGTCCCCGAACAGGGCGAGTTCGACCACGAACCGGAGGACCGCGACCCTGCTCGCGCCCCCGGGAGGACCTGGCTGTTCCGGGGTCTGGGGGTGCTGCTGGCCCTGGTGGTGTGGTTCCTGCTGGGCGGGGCCGACGTCTCGGCCGACGCCCGGGTGGTGGCCGGGGTGGCGACCCTGATGGCCGTGTGGTGGATGACGGAGTCCATGCCGTTGTCGGTGACCTCCCTGCTGCCGATCGTGCTGTTCCCGGTGCTCACCGCCCTGGAGGTCTCCGAGGTCACCGCCCCGTACGCGAACCCGATCGTGTTCCTGTTCCTGGGCGGGTTCCTGATCGCGATCGCGATGCAGAAGTGGAACCTGCACCGGCGGATCGCGCTGCTGACCCTGCGCCGGGTCGGCACCCACCCCCGGCAGATCATCCTCGGGATGATGATCGCCACCGCGTTCCTGTCGATGTGGGTCTCCAACACCGCGACCACCCTGATGATGCTCCCGATCGGGCTGTCCGTGCTGACCCTGGTCGTGGAGAACTCCAAGCAGGCCGGGTCCCGGGCCGAGACCGAGGCGATGACCGAGGAGATCCGCTCCGGGAAGGCCATCAGCGACGTGATCGACGACCGCGACGTGCGGATCTTCGGGGTCGCCCTGGTCCTGTCCATCGCCTGGGCGGCGACCATCGGCGGGCTGGGCACCCTGCTGGGCTCCCCGCCCAACGCGATCGTGGCCGGCTACATCAGCGAGGAACTGGGCCAGACCGTGGGCTTCGCCCAGTGGATGATGCTCGGGGTCCCGATCGTGGTGGTGTTCATCGGACTGGCCTGGCTGCTGCTCACCCGGGTGCTGTTCCGCTTCCACCTCGAGGAGGTCCCCGGGGGCAAGGAACTGATCAACGAGGAGATCGCCGAGCTGGGCCCGATGAGCCAGGGCGAGAAGATCGTGCTGGCCGTGTTCGTCACCGCGGCGTTCTTCTGGATCGTGCCCGGGCTGCTGTCCGGGATCGGGACCATCGGCGAGCAGCTGCCCTGGCTGAGCCTGTTCGACGACACCGTCATCGCCATCGGCGCCGGGGTGCTGCTGTTCCTGATCCCCGGGGACAAGCGCGGAAACATGACCCTGGAGTGGAAGGACGCCGAGGAAGGCCTGCCCTGGGGGGTGCTGCTGCTCTTCGGCGGCGGCCTGTCCCTGGCCGCCGCCGTGGCCGGCACCGGCCTGGACGCCTGGTTCGGCGCCCAGGTCACCGGTCTCGGGGCGCTGCCGATCATCCTGCTGCTGGCCGCTGTGGTCACGATCGTGCTGCTGCTGACCGAGATCACCTCCAACACCGCCACCGCCGCGACCTTCATCCCGATCCTCGGCGGGGTCGCGGTGGGCATCGGGGTCGATCCCATGACCCTGCTCATCCCCGCCGCCCTGGCCGCCACCTGCGCGTTCATGCTCCCGGTCGGGACCCCGCCCAACGCGATCGTCTACGCCACCGGCCAGGTCAAGATCGCCGAGATGGTCCGCGGCGGGGCCGTGCTCAACGTCGTCGGCATCATCCTCATCACCCTCTTCACCGTCCTCATCGGCCCCTTCGCCCTCGGCCTCGTCATCTGACCCCAGCACGCATGCGCAGGGGCCCGTGGCGCGCCACGGGCCCCTGCGCATGCCGCCGGTCCCCTACGGGGCGGCGGTGCACCGGGCGAGCACGGCCTGGGTGAACTCCTCGGTGCTCGCGGTCCCGCCGAGGTCCCCGGTGCGGGTGCCGTCGGCGAGAGCCTGTTCGAAGGCGGACTCCAGGTGCCGGGCCGCCGCGGCCTCCCCGAGGTGGTCCAGCATCATGGCGGCCGCCCACATGGTGCCCACGGGATTGGCGACGCCCCGGCCGGCTATGTCCGGCGCGGAGCCGTGCACCGGCTCGAACATGGACGGGTGGGTCTTCTCGGGGTTGAGGTTCGCGCTGGGGGCGACACCGATCGACCCGGCGGCCCCGGCCGCGAGGTCGGAGAGGATGTCGCCGAAGAGGTTGGAGGCGACGATCACGTCGAGGCTCTGCGGCTTGAGCACCATGCGGGCGGCCAGCGCGTCGATGAGCACCTTCTCGACCGTCACGCCCGGGTGCTCGGAGACCGTGGCCTCCACGACCTCGTCCCAGAACGGCATGGTGTGGATGATCCCGTTGGACTTCGTGGCCGAGACCAGCCGGCCCGAGCGGCGCTGGGCCAGCTCCGCGGCGAAGCGGGCGATCCGGGCCACGCCGGCGCGGGTGAACACCGACTCCTGGACGGCCATCTCCTCGGGCCGGCCGCGGTAGAGCCGGCCGCCGACCTCCGAGTACTCGCCCTCGATGTTCTCGCGGACCACCACGAGGTCCAGCTCGTCGATCCCGCGCAGCGGCGAGGTCACCCCGGGCAGGATCCGGATCGGCCGCAGGTTGACGTACTGGAAGAACTCCCGGCGGATCGGGATCAGCAGCCCCCACAGGGTCACCTCGTCGGGGATGTCGGGCGCGCCGACCGCCCCGAGCAGGATCCCGTCGCCGGAGGCGAGCTGTTCGATGCCGTCGGCCGGCATCATCCGGGAGTGGGCCCGGTAGTGGTCGGACCCCCAGTCCCGCTCGCGCCAGTCGACGGTGAAGCCGTGCACCGGCGCCAGTGCGTCGACGCAGCGCAGCGCGGCGGGCATGACCTCCCGGCCGATGCCGTCGCCGGCGATGACGTCGATCGTGTAGTGCCGGGTCTCCGGCACGGGGGTCGTCACAGGGGTCACAGGGGTGGTCACGGGATCCTCCGCAGCGTCGTCGGTGCAGTGCAGGCGGGTGCCTTCCACGCATGGCGCAGATCCTAGCGGTCGTCCGCTCCCGTCACGGACGGGACGGGAGCGGCCGCGGGCCCGGTTGGCACGCGGCGGTCCCGGGCAGCACAATGGGGACAGCCATCCCGAGCGGCCGAGAGACCTGGATCGACGACGCCGCAGCACCCCTGGTCGACGTCGCAGACCGCACGGTGCTGCCGCCAGGACCGACGGAGCAGCGCACCCCCGGCCCGCTCGCCCGGGGTCGTCTCCGCACGGGACCGTCCAGCGGCACCACTCGCACGAGGAGTTCTTCCCATGGCCGACCACCAGTTCGGGTTCCGCACCCGCGCCCTGCACGCCGGGGGCACCCCCGACGCCGAGCACGGCGCCCGCGCGGTGCCGATCTACCAGAGCACCTCGTTCGTCTTCAAGGACGCCGACGACGCCGCCAACCTGTTCGCCCTGCAAAAGTACGGCAACATCTACTCGCGCATCGGCAACCCGACCGTCGCGGCGTTCGAGGAGCGCATCGCCTCGCTCGAGGGCGGGATCGGCGCCGTGGCCACCGCCTCCGGCATGTCCGCGGAGTTCCTCGTGTTCGCCGCGCTCGCCCAGGCCGGGGAGCACATCGTGGCGTCCGCCCAGCTCTACGGGGGGACGGTCACCCAGCTGGACGTCACCCTCCGCCGCTTCGGGATCGAGACCACGTTCGTGCCGGGCACCGACCCCGCCGACTACCGGGCCGCCGTGCGCCCGGGGACCAAGGCGGTCTACACGGAGGTCGTGGCCAACCCGTCCGGGGAGATCGCCGACCTGGAGGGCCTCGCCGCGGTCGCGCACGAGGCCGGCGTCCCCCTGGTCGTCGACTCCACCATGACCCCGCCGTACCTGATCCGCCCGTTCGAGCACGGCGCGGACATCGTCATCCACTCCGCCACCAAGTTCCTGGGCGGCCACGGCACCACGCTGGGCGGCGTCGTCGTCGAGTCCGGCCGCTTCGACTGGGCGAACGGCAACTTCCCGTCCATGACGGAGCCGGTGCCGACGTACAACGACGTGACCTGGTGGGGGAACTTCGGGGAGTACGGGTTCCTGACCAGGCTGCGCACCGAGCAGCTGCGGGACATCGGCCCCGCCCTGGCGCCCCAGTCCGCGTGGAACCTGCTCCAGGGCGTCGAGACGCTGCCGCAGCGCATGGACGCGCACCTGGCCAACGCACGGGTCGTGGCGCGGTGGCTGGAGGAGGACCCGCGCGTGTCCTACGTCAACTGGGCGGGGCTGCCGAGCCACCCCCACCACGACCGGGCGCAGAAGTACCTGCCCCTCGGCCCGGGCGCCGTGTTCGCGTTCGGGGTCTCCGCCACGGAGCAGCTCGGCGGGCGGGAGGTCGGCGCCCGCTTCATCGAGCGCCTGCAGCTGGCCAGCCACCTCGCCAACATCGGCGACGCCCGCACCCTCGTCCTGCACCCGGCCTCGACCACCCACCAGCAGCTGAGCCCCGAGCAGCTGCGGGGGGCCGGGGTGCGGGAGGACCTCATCCGCCTGTCGGTGGGGCTCGAGGACGTCGAGGACATCCTCTGGGACCTGGACCAGGCTCTCACCGCGGCGACCGGGCACGCCCGGGAGTCCGCCCCGACCGCCGAAGGAGTGCTCCGATGACCACCGAGACCCGCACCTGGCAGGGCCCGAGCGCGCCCGAGCGGCTGGGCATCCTGCACGGCACCGAGTCCATCGCCATCGTGGGCGCCTCCGACAAGCCGTCCCGCGCCTCGTACTTCGTCTCCACCTACCTCCTGTCCTCCTCGCCGTACCGGGTGTACTTCGTCAACCCGGTGCTGCGGGAGATCATGGGCCGGCCCGTCTACCCGTCCCTCGCGGACCTGCCGGAGACCCCGGACATGGTGGACGCCTTCCGGCGCCACGACGACCTCCCCGACGTGGCCCGCGACGCCGTGGCCGTCGGGGCGAGGACGCTGTGGCTGCAGCTGGGCTCCTGGCACGAGGAGGCCGCCCGGATCGCCGAGGAGGGCGGGCTCGACGTGGTCATGGACCGCTGCGTGAAGATCGAGCACGCCCGGTTCCACGGCGGGCTCCACCTGGCCGGCTTCAACACCGGGGTGATCTCGGCGAAGCGGCAGGTCCTGTCCTGACCCGAGGCACGGCCCCGGGAGCTCGAGGCGTCCGGGGCCGTGCCGCCTCCCGAGGGGCGGGGCGCTACGCGCGCTCGAGGACGAACCGCACGTCGGCCTTGAGGCTCTGGCTGACCACGCAGTACCGCTCCGTGGCCCGGGCGAGGCGCTCCAGGGCGCCGTCGTCGAGGTCCGCGTCCACGCGGGCGGTCACGACGACGTCCTGGACCCCCACGGGCACGGTCCGGTCGACACCCAGGGTGCCGCGGGCGTCGAACATGCCGTCGGCGCTCAGTTCGGCCGAGCGCACCTCCACGCCCATGGCGGTGGCGACGCTGCGCAGGGTCACCCCGGCGCAGGCCAGGAGCGCGTCGAGGAGCATGTCCCCGGAGCAGGCGTCGCTGCCGTTCCCGCCGGTGGCGGCGTGCGGGCCGCCCCGCACGGGGCCCGCCCAGGTGTCGACCGTGCAGGTCAGCCCGGGGTCCCGGAAGTCGCCGTGGGAGTGCAGGGGCGTGCGGGCCGCCGCGGGGTCCTCCCGGTAGCGGTCCTTGAGGGGAGCCTGGAGCTGCCGGAGTTCCGTGGCCGTCATCTGGGTTCGAGATTCCATGCTGTCACTGTAGGGCGTCCGGTGCGGGCGGCACCACGCGGGGCGCCCGCACCGCCCGCACGGCGCCCGCGCCGGGCGGATTCAGCGGGTCCGCGCGAGCTTCTGCGGCTGCTCGTCCCAGTAGGCGCGGGTGGTCACCACGTCGGTGCCGTCCCAGGCGCCGAGCCCGGACAGGCCGGGGACGTCCCCGCTGTGGAAGATCGGCTCGACGCCCTGCTCGCGCTGGGCCTCGTAGTTCTTGAGCACCCGCACGGCCACCCCGGCGAGCAGGACCAGGGCGACGAGGTTGATCGTGGCCATGACCGCCATGAAGAGGTCGGCCAGGGACCAGACCAGGTCCAGGGCCAGCACGGCGCCGGCGAAGACGAACACCAGCACGAGCGCCCGGTAGGCGGCCATGGCCGCGGCGGAGCCGGTGAGGAAGCGGATGTTGGACTCGCCGTAGTAGTAGTTGCCGATCACGGAGGTGAACGCGAACAGGAAGATCGCCACGGTCAGGAAGTGCACCGCCCAGTCGCCCAGCTGCAGGGCCAGCGCGGACTGGGTGAGGGACGCCCCCTCCCGGCCGCCGAACTCGGGGTCGGAGAGGAGCACGATGAACGCGGTGATCGAGCAGATGAGCCAGGTGTCGAAGTACACGCCGAGCGCCTGCAGGAAGCCCTGCTTGGCGGGGTGGGACACGGACGCGGTGGCCCCGGCGTTGGGCGCCGAGCCCATGCCGGCCTCGTTGGAGAACAGGCCGCGCTTCATGCCCTGGATGATGACGCCGATCAGCCCTCCGGTGACGAACTCGCGGATGCCGAAGGCACCACCGAGGATCTGGCCGAGCACCGCGGGGATCTCGCCGACGTTGAGCACGACCACGAGCAGGCCCAGCAGGATGTAGAGCACCGCCATGACGGGCACGACGATCTCCGAGACCGCGGAGATCCGCCGGATGCCCCCGAAGATGATCGCGGCGGTCAACCCGGCGAGCACGGCGCCGACCAGGATCCGGAACCACAGGGCCTCCGCCGCGGCGATGTCCACGCCGAGCGAGCCGCCCAGGGCGTCCACGATCGAGTTGGACTGCACGGAGTTGAACACGAACCCGTAGGTCAGGGTGATGACGACCGCGAAGAGCAGCCCCATCCAGCGCGCGCCGATGCCGCGCTCCATGTAGTACGCGGGCCCGCCCACGTAGCCGGTGGGCGCCTTGACCTTGTACAGCTGGCCCAGCAGGGACTCGGTGAACGCGCTCGCGGCGCCGATGCCGGCGATGACCCACATCCAGAACACGGCGCCCGGACCGCCCAGGCTGATGGCGATCGCGACGCCGGCGATGTTGCCGGTGCCCACGCGGGACGCCGCGGAGACGGTGAAGGCCCGGAACGCGGAGATGCCCTGCTTGCCGTCCTCGGCCAGGCCGGGCTTGTCGCCCAGCACCCGGAACATCTCCGGGACCAGCCGCAGCTGCACCACTCCGGTGCGGACGGTGAGGTACAGGCCCACCCCGATGAGGATGGCGAAGACCACGTTCCACACCCAGCCGCCGAGGGTGCCCACGAGGTCGGTGACGAGTTCCATTGCAGCTCCGAACTGTGACGGACGCGGGTCCCCGGCGTGGGGTCTGCGGGGCCCGCGTGAACGACCGGGCGCAGCGGTTGCGCGCCCTGACGGAACTGTAGTGGAGGCGGCCCGCGGCGACCGGACGGTGCGCGGTCGCCGCCGGCCGCAGCCCCGCGGAAGGTGCGGGAGGGGCGCAGCCGGTCAGACGACGCGCACGGCGCCCTTGTCCGCGGAGGTGACCATCGAGGCGTAGGCGCGCAGGGCCTTGGAGACCTGGCGCTCGCGCGGCTTCGTGGGGTACCACGGCGCCGCGCCCCTGGCCCGGCGGCGGGCGGCGAGGGTGGCGTCGTCCACGTCCACGCGCAGCACGCGGCGGGCGACGTCGATCTCGATCCCGTCGCCGGTCTCGATGAGGCCCACGGCGCCGCCGGCGGCGGCCTCCGGGGAGATGTGCCCGATCGACAGGCCGGAGGTGCCGCCGGAGAAGCGGCCGTCGGTGATGAGCGCGCACTCCCGGCCGAGGCCGAGGCCCTTGAGGTAGGAGGTCGGGTAGAGCATCTCCTGCATCCCGGGGCCGCCCTTGGGCCCCTCGTGGGTGATGACCACGATGTCACCGGGCCGCACGTTCTTGGAGAGGATCTCGAACACGGCCTCGTCCTGGGACTCGACCACGAACGCCGTGCCCACGAAGTGGAACAGCTCCTCGTCGATGCCGGCGGTCTTGATGACCGCCCCGTCCTCGGCGATGTTGCCGTAGAGGATCGCCAGTCCGCCGTCCCGGGTGTAGGCGTGCGCCACGGACCGGATGCAGCCGTCCTCGCCGTCGAGGTCCAGGGACTCGAACCGGTTGGCCGTGGAGAACGCCTGCGTCGTGCGCACGCCGCCGGGGGCGGCCAGGAACAGCTCCTGCGCCCGCGCGGAGGCCGTGCCGCTGCGGACGTCCCACTCGTCGAGCCACGAGGCCAGGTCGGGCGCGTGCACGGTGTGCACGTCCTCGTTGAGCAGCCCGGCGCGGCGCAGCTCGCCGAGGATCGCGGGGATGCCGCCGGCGCGGTGCACGTGCTCGATGTGGAAGCGGGTGGAGTTCGGCGCCACCTTGCACAGGCAGGGCACCCGGCGGGACAGGGCGTCGATGTCCGGGAGGGCGAAGTCGATCTCGCCCTCCCGGGCGGCGGCGAGGATGTGCAGGATCGTATTGGTGGACCCGCCCATGGCGATGTCGAGGGCCATGGCGTTCTCGAACGCGGCCCTGGTGGCGATGTTGCGCGGCAGCACGGACTCGTCGTCCTGGTCGTAGTACCGGCGGCACAGGTCCACCACCCGTCGGCCGGCCTCGAGGAAGAGCTCCTTGCGGGCCACCTGGGTGGCGAGCGTGGTGCCGTTGCCGGGCAGGGACAGGCCGAGCGCCTCGGTGAGGCAGTTCATCGAGTTGGCGGTGAACATGCCGGAGCAGGATCCGCAGGTGGGGCAGGCGTTGCGCTCGATCTGGCCCAGCTGCTCGTCGGTGACGGACTCGTCGACGGCCTTGGACATCGCGTCCACCAGGTCCAGCCGGTGCTCCACGACGCCCTCGACGGGCTCGCCGGACTCCATGGGCCCCCCGGAGACGAAGACCACGGGGATGTTCAGCCGCAGCGCGGCCAGCAGCATGCCGGGGGTGATCTTGTCGCAGTTGGAGATGCAGACCAGGGCGTCGGCCCGGTGCGCGTTGACCATGTACTCCACGGAGTCCGCGATGATGTCGCGGGAGGGCAGGGAGTAGAGCATGCCGTCGTGGCCCATCGCGATGCCGTCGTCGACCGCGATGGTGTTGAACTCCTTGGCCACGCCGCCGGCCTCCCGGACCGCGGAGGCCACGAGGTCGCCCATGTCCTTGAGGTGCACGTGACCCGGGACGAACTGCGTGTAGGAGTTCGCGATCGCGACGATCGGCTTCCCGAAGTCGTCGTCGCCCATGCCGGTGGCGCGCCACAGGGCGCGGGCGCCGGCCATGTTGCGGCCGTGGGTCGAGGTGCGGGAGCGGAGGTGGGGCATGACGGTGCGGTGTCTCCTGGGTCGAGGGATTCCGGTGGCGGGACGGTCGGCGCACGGGGGCGGAGCACCCGGGGCCGGCCGTCGGCGATCCGCCGTCCAGAATACGCTTCGCAGCCGCAACGTCCTGACGGGCGGACGGGCGTCTCACGATGTGGCCGGACGAGCCCACCGTCCTCCTACACTGGGGCCAACTGCGCATCCCTCAGGAGGAGCCGACCCATGAGCGACCACCCGACGCCCCCACGGCCGGACGACGGCGCCGACTTCAGCGTGGAGCTGGAGGACGCGGCGGACCCGCTCGTGATGGCCCTCGACGTCGGCTCCACGGGGAGCCGCGGCGGCCTGCACGACGCCACGGGCACCCCGGTGCGGGGCTACCGGCACAAGATCGAGCACGAGTTCACGACGGCGTCGGACGGGACGTCCGTGATCGACCCCGACCAGGTGACGGACGAGCTCGCGGCGATCCTCGACCTCGTCCTGGCCGACCCCGCGCTGACCGGGAGGGTGGCGGGCGTCGCCCTGGACACCTTCGCGTCCTCGCTCGTGGGGGTCGGGGCCGACGGCGAGCCGGTCACCACGTGCTTCACCTACGCCGACTCGCGGTGCGCCGAGCAGCTGGCCGGGCTGCGCGAGGAGCTCGACGAGCCCTCGACCCTGCAGCGCACCGGCGCCCGTCTGCACACGTCGTACCTGGCCCCGCGCCTGCGGTGGCTGCGGGAGACGGACCCGGACGCGTGGGAGCGGGCACGGCGCTGGATGTCCCTGGGCGAGTACGTGCACCTGCGCCTGCTGGGCACCGCGCGCGCCGGGACCGCCACCGCCGCGTGGACCGGGATGCTGGACCGCCGCACGGGCCAGTGGGACGAGCCCCTGCTCCTGGCCTGCGGTCTGGACGCCGAGCACTTCAACCCCCTCGCCGATCCGCACGAGCCGATCCCGGACGTCGCCGCCTCCGTGACCGAGCGGTGGCCCGTCCTCGAGGGCGCGGCCTGGTTCGCCCCGGTGGCCGACGGGCTGAGCGCCAACCTGGGCACCGGCGGCGCCGACGCCTCGACGATGGTGGTCTCCACCGCCACCTCGGGGGCCGCGCGCGTGCTGCTGCACCGGATCCCGGAGCGGGTGCCGCCCGGGCTGTGGTGCTACCGCGTGGACGAAGGGCGGTGCCTGCTGGGCGGCGCCCTCAACGACGTCGGCCGGGCGATCAGCTGGCTCGAGAGCACGGTGGCCCTGCCGGAGGACACGACGCTCTCGGACGTCGCCGCCGCCGAGGTGGCCGAGGGCACTCCCGTGGTGCTGCCGTTCTTCACCGGCGAGCGCTCGACCGGCTGGGCCGGCGGCGCCCGCGCCGTGCTCGCCGGCGTCTCCGCCGCGAGCACCGGTGCCGACCTCGCCCGCGGGGTGCTCGAGGGCGTCGCCGTCTCCTACGCCCGGGTGGCCGACCAGCTCGAGGACGTCGCCGGCGGCGTGGAGCAGGTGCTCGCCTCCGGCAGCGCGTCGCAGGACGTCCCCGAGCTGCTCCAGCTCCTGGCCGACGCCCTCGGGAAACCGGTGGCACGGGCCGAGTTCAAGCGGGCGACGCTGCGCGGCACCGCCCTGCTCGCCCTGGAGACCCTCGCCCCGGACGTGGAGCGGGCCCGCCCGCCCTGTGGTCCGGCGCACGAGCCCTCGCCCGGGAGCGCGGAGCACTACCGCGCCGTCCGCGACCGCTTCGAGGAGCTGTACGGCGCGGTCGTCGGCTCCTGACCCGGTCGGTGCGCACCGCGCCCCCCGACCGGGCCGCTCGCTCCTCCCGACGCCGAGGCCGCGGGCGCACGCGGCGCGTCGGGCGGCGCGGAGGCCGTTGCGCACCGCGCGGTCCCGACGCCGCCCGGCTGCCGGACGTTGTCCTCACACGGGGACACAATGGTGTACCTCCGCTAATTGCGTGGTTCGGGTGCCCCCGCTTTTCTACCGTGGAGCACGTGGGTGCGGGTGCCCGCTCCGCGAGGAGTCCGGGCCACCGGCCCACACCCCCCTCCCCCACTGCACGGAAGGAACGACGATGGATGATTCCCTGGGCCGGGAACAAGCCGTCCGGCTGCACGAGTCGCTCGAGCGGGCCTCGATCCGGAGCCGGCGGCTCTGGGTCCGCTACCTCTGCCTCGGCGGGACCGCCGACGAGCTCGAGGTCGAGGCGTACCTGCACCAGTGCCTGGACCTGCCGACCCGTGAGCGGGACCTGCTGGCGTGGGCGGCCAACACCATGATCGACCGGAGGTACCACTCGCGCGTGCCGTCGAGCGCCGACCTGCTGCGACCGGAGCCCGACGAGCAGGGCGTCGGCGCCGGGTGACCGCGACCGACCCCGCCCACCCGGTGCGGGTCAGTCACGGTAGAGCAGCAGGGCCTCGCCCTGACCGCCGCCGCCGCACAGCGACACCGCGGCCTTGCCGGACCCGCGGCGGGAGAGCTCGAGGGCCGCGTGCAGCGCCAGACGCGCCCCGGAGGCGCCGATCGGGTGACCGACGGCCACGGCCCCGCCGTGGATGTTCGCCCGCTCGATCGGGTAGTCGAGGTCCCGCAGCGACTGGATGAGGACGGACGCGAACGCCTCGTTGATCTCGATGAAGTCCAGGTCCTGCACGGACCAGCCGGCCTTCGCCACCGCCGCCTGGATCGCCCGGGACGGCTGGGAGTGCAGCGAGGTGTCGGGCCCGGCCACCTGGCCGGGGGCGCCGAGCACGGCCAGGTGCTCGAGGCCGTGGCGCTCGGCGTACCCGCGGGTGGTCAGCACCACGGCGGCCGCGCCGTCCGACAGGGGCGAGGAGTTGCCGGCCGTGATGGTGCCGTCTCCCGCGAACGCCGGGCGCAGCCTCGCCATCGACTCCGCCGTGGACTCCGGCCGGACGCCCTGGTCGGAGTCCACGACCAGCGGATCGCCCTTGCGCTGCGGGACGGTGACAGGGGCGATCTCGTCGCGGAAGACGCCGTCCTCCGTGGCGCGGGCCGCGCGCTGGTGGCTCTGGGCGGCCACCCGGTCCTGTTCCTCGCGGGGAATCGAGCGCTCGCTGTTGCCGGACTCCGTGAGGGAGCCCATGGACACGCACGCGGCGACGTCGACGAGACCGTCCTTGGCCACGGCGTCCTCGAGCACGAGGTCGCCGTAGCCCTTGCCCTGCCGCACACCGGCCGCGAGGTGCGGGGCGTTGGTCATGGACTCCTGGCCGCCGGCCACGACGACCTCGGCCTCGCCGGCCCGGATCAGCCGGGCGGCGTTGGTGATGGCGACGAGCCCGGAGAGACAGACCTTGTTGACGGTCTCGGCGGGCACGCCCAGCGGGATGCCCGCGGCCACGGCAGCCTGCCGGGCGGGGTTCTGGCCGGCGCCGGCCTGCAGGACGTGGCCCATGACCACGTAGTCCACCTGCTCGGGGGCGATCCCGGCTCGCTCGAGCGCGGCACGGATGGCGTGGGCGCCCAGTTCGGCCGCGGTGAAGGACGCCAGCTGGCCGAGGATCTTGCCCTGGGGCGTGCGGGCGCCGGACAGGACGACGACGTCGGTGGCGGTGCTCATCGGTTCTCCTCGGTGCCGCCGGGTGCGGCGGCGGTCTCGGTGGGGACGGTGTCGGGGGTGACGTCCTGCAGGTCGGTGCGGAAGGACGCCTCGGTCTTCTCGCGGATCTCGTCCTCGGTCACCCCGGGGGCGAGGCTGCGCAGCACGAGCCCGCCGTCCTCGACGTCGAACACGCACAGGTCCGTGATGATGCGGTCGACCACGCGCACCCCGGTGAGCGGGAGGTCGCACTCGGTCTTGATCTTCGCGGCGCCGCCCTTGGTCACGTGCTCGGTCAGCACGACGACGCGCGGGGTGCCGGCCACCAGGTCCATGGCCCCGCCCATCCCCTTGACCATCTTGCCGGGGATCATCCAGTTGGCGAGGTCGCCGGTGCCGGAGACCTGCATGGCACCGAGGATCGCGATCTTGACGTGGCCGCCGCGGATCATCCCGAAGGAGGTGGCGGAGTCGAAGATCGAGGCCCCGGGCTGCAGGGTGATGGTCTGCTTGCCGGCGTTGACGAGGTCGGGGTCCTCGTCGCCCTCGTAGGGGAACGGGCCCATGCCGAGCACCCCGTTCTCGGACTGGAGCACCACGTCCACGCCCTCGGGCAGGTTGTTGGCCACCAGGGTGGGGATGCCGATGCCGAGGTTGACGTAGTCGCCGTCGGAGAGCTCGACGGCGGCGATCGCCGCCATCTCGTCGCGGGTCCAGCTCATGCCTGGTCTCCGTTTCGCTGGGAGGACGTCCCGGCCGCCGCGGGCCGCGGGCGGACGGTGCGCTGCTCGATGTCCTTGGGGGCGCCGCTGTACTGCACCACGTGCTGGACGTAGACCCCGGGGGTCGCGACGTGGTCCGGGTGGATCCCGCCGACCTCGACGAGGTGCTCGACCTCGGCGACGGTGACCCGTCCGGCCGTGGCGACCACCGGGTTGAAGTTGCGCGCGGTGTAGCGGTAGACGAGGTTGCCGTCGGCGTCGCCGGTGTGGGCGTGGACCAGGGCGACGTCGGCGACGATGCCGCGCTCCTGCACGTAGGTCTCGCCGTCGAACTCGGTGTGCGGCTTGCCCTCGGCCACGAGGGTGCCGACGCCGGTCTTCGTGTAGAAGGCGGGGATGCCCGCGCCGCCGGCCCGGAGCCGCTCGGCGAGCGTGCCCTGCGGATTGAACTCGACCTCGAGCTCGCCGTCCAGGTACTGCTGGGCGAACAGCTTGTTCTCGCCCACGTAGGAGGCGAGGACCTTCCGGACCTGTCGGTTCTCGAGCAGGACCCCGAGGCCCTTGCCGTCCACGCCCATGTTGTTGGAGACCACCGTGAGGTCCGTGACCCCGGAGTCCCGCACCGCGTCGATGAGGTCCCGGGGGATCCCGCTGAGCCCGAACCCGCCCACGGCGAGCGTCATGCCGTCCCGCAGGCTCTCCGCCAGCAGCTCGGCGGCGCTGTTCCTGACCTTGGACACCCTCGCCCCTTCCTGTCGTCCGACTGTGATCCAGCACTCAATCTAGGGAGCCTCCACATACCGGTCAACAGCACCGCCGGGATGACGGCACTTCTCCTCAGCATCCGGCCGATCATGCCCTCGGTGTCCATATAGTGGAGTCATGGGACTGGAGCGGACGACGGGTTCGGGGACACAGGTGGTCCACCGGGTGGGCCAGCTGCTGCGGGCCGTCGCGGGGCGGGAGCAGGGCAGCACGGTCGCGGAGCTCGCGGCCGGGACCGGGCTGACCCGCCCCACCGTGCACCGGCTGCTCACGGGACTGGCCGAGGAGGGCCTCGTGGACCGCGCCGCCGGGACCGGCACCTGGCAGCTGGGCCCGGAGCTGTACGTCCTGGGCGCCGTCGCGGCCCACCGCTTCCCGATCCGGGAGCTGGCCGGGCCCTCGCTGCGCCGGCTCGCGGAGTCCACCGGCGAGAGCGCGTTCCTCTCCGTCCGCCGCGGGCTGGAGACCGTCTGCCTGGCGCGCGTGGAGGGCGCCTTCCCCATCCGCTCGCACGTCCTCTACGAGGGACTGCGGCTGCCGCTCGGCGTGGCCTCGGCCGGGCTGGCCGTCCTGGCGCACCTGCGGGACGCGGAGGTGGACCGGGTCCTCGCCGCCACGGCCGGGGCCCGCGCCGGGTGGGGGCCCCAGCACACGCCCGAGCGGATCCGGGAGCTGCTCGCCGACGTGCGGCGGGAGGGCTTCGCGGTGAACCCGGGGCTGATCGTCGAGGGCAGCTGGGGCATGGCCGCGGCGGTCTTCGACGCCACGGGAGCGCCCGTGTACGCGCTGAGCCTCACGGGCATCGAGCCCCGGTTCACCGGCGAGCGCCGGGAGCCCCTGGGACGGGCCCTGCTCACGGAGGCCCACCGGCTCTCCCGCGAGCTGGGCCACCGCTGAGCGGGCGGCCCACCGCCGGACGGTGCACGGCCGGACGGCCCGGCCGGCCGCCGGAGAGCGGCCGGACGGAGAGCGGCCGGCCCGCCGCCGGGCCGGTTCCCCGGCGGCGGGGCGGGACGTCAGCGCGCCGTCCAGCCGCCGTCCATCGTGTAGGACGCCCCGGTGACCATGGAGGCGTGCGGGCCGGCCAGCCAGGCCACGAGGCTGCCGACGTCCTCCGGGTCCACGAGCTTCTTGACGGGCGTCTCGGCGAGCATGATCCGCTCCACCACCTCGGACTCGGGAATGCCGTGCACCTTCGCCTGGTCGGCGACCTGCTTCTCGACGAGCGGGGTGCGCACGTAGCCGGGGTTGACGCAGTTGCTGGTCACCCCGTGGGCGGCGCCCTCCATCGCCACGGTCTTGGACAGTCCCTCCAGTCCGTGCTTCGCCGAGACGTAGGCGCTCTTGTACGGCGAGGCGCGCAGGCCGTGGACGGACGAGACGTTGACGACCCGGCCCCACCCCCGGGCGTACATGTGCGGCAGCGCGGCGCGGACCAGCAGGAACGGGGACTCCAGCATCAGCACGAGGATCCGGTGGAAGTCCGCGGGGTCGAACTCCTGGACGGGAGCGACCTTCTGGATCCCGGCGTTGTTCACGAGGACGTCGACCTCGAGGCTCAGGTCCGCGAGCGCCGCGGTGTCGAGCAGGTCGACGGCCCACGCGCGGCCGCCGAGCTCGTCGGCGACGCGCTGCGCGCCGGCCTCGTCGACGTCGGCCACCACCACGTGGGCGCCCGAGCCGGCGAGGGCCCTGGCCGCCGCCAGGCCGATGCCGCTCGCACCGCCGGTGACGAGCGCCGTGCGGCCCTCGAGGTCGCGCTGCTGGTGCGTCTGGGACATGGAAGTCCTCCCTCTGGTCCGTCGTGCCCGCGGGGTGAGGGGCACGGATCACCGCCACGCTATGTGACCCGGGCCATGTTCGGGAGGACGACGCCGACCGCGAGCCGGCCCCGGACCGCGTCACACGGCGTCATGTGCGTCATCCGGGCGCCGAATGGCGCAATCCGCACGCGTGCGCTTGGATGACAGGGTCACCATCCAGAGCGGCCGAGAGACCTGGCTCGACGACGCCGCAGCAACCCGCGCAGAGGGCCCCCGAGCCCTCCGCCCCGGTGCTACCGCCAGGACCGATGGAAAGGACGTACGCCCCGTGCTGCACAGCGCCGACCGCATCCTCACGACCCACGCCGGGTCCCTCCCCCGGACCCCCGCGCTGCTCGGGGCGAACCGGGCGAGGGGCGCCGCCCCGGAGGCCGGGTACGACCGGCTCCTCCAGGACTCGGTGGCCGACGTGGTCCGCCGGCAGCACGACCTCGGGGTCGACGTCGTCAACGACGGCGAGTACGGCCACGTCATGGCCTCGGAGGTCGACTACGGCGCCTGGTGGCACTACGTCTTCGCCCGGATCTCGGGCCTCACCCCGGGGGACGTCGACCTCTGGGAGCAGGAGCCGCAGCGCTCGAGCCCCGGCAACGTGGTGCTGACGAGCTTCGGGGACCGCCGGGACCGGCAGGCCTTCGGCGACGCCTACACGGACCCGGCCTCGGGGATCACCGTCGGCAAGCAGGCGCCGTTCCCGAAGATCACCGGGAAGCTGAAGTACACGGGCCACGCGGCGCTGGAGGCCGACATCCGCAACCTCAAGGCCGCCCTGGAGTCCACCGGCGCGAGCGAGGGCTACCTCGCCGCGCTGTCCCCGGGCTCGTGCGCCCGCCTCGAGAACACCCACTACGCGGACGAGGACGAGGTCCTGACCGCCTGCGCCGAGGTCATGCGCGAGGAGTACCGGGCGATCACCGACGCCGGGCTGATCGTGCAGATCGACGACCCCTCCATCGCGGAGACCTGGGACCAGGTCAATCCCGAGCCCAGCGTGGAGGACTACCTGGCGTTCACCCGCAGGCGCGTCGAGGCCCTCAACTACGCCCTCGAGGGCATCCCGGAGGAGCAGGTCCGCTTCCACCTGTGCTGGGGCTCCTGGCACGGGCCCCACACCACGGACCTCGGGTTCGAGCACCTGGTGGAGCTCATGCTCTCCATCCGCGCGGGCGGCTACAGCTTCGAGGCCGCCAACGCCCGGCACGAGCACGAGTGGAAGGTCTGGCAGGACCACGAGCTGCCCGAGGGCAAGGTCATCATCCCGGGGATCGTCTCCCACGCCACCAACGTCGTGGAGCACCCCGAGCTGGTGGCCGACCGGATCGAGCGGTTCGCCCGCCACGTGGGCCGGGAGAACGTCATCGCCTCGACCGACTGCGGCCTGGGCGGTCGCATCCATCCGCAGATCGCGTGGGCCAAGCTCGAGACGCTCGCCCGCGGCGCCGAGCTGGCCACGCGCCGGCTCTGGGCCTGACCCGCCGCCCGCGCACCCTGCCGCACCCCTCTGTCGCACCCCCTGCGCCAACCCCAGTTCCCGGGAGGACACCCATGACCATGCAGAACACCGATCGCGTGCGGACCACCCACGTGGGCTCGCTGCCGCGCACCCCGCGGCTGCTCGAGGCGAACCGGCAGCACGCCGAGGGGGCCATCGACGTCGAGCGGCTCACGGACGAGCTCGCCGTGGGGGTCGAGGACGTGGTCCGCCGGCAGCGCGAGACCGGCGTGGACGTCGTCAACGACGGCGAGTACGGGCACACCATGTCCAGCGCGGTCGACTACGGCGCCTGGTGGAACTACTCCTTCTCCCGCCTCGGCGGACTCACCCCGTCCGACGAGGACCGCTGGGCCTCCACGGTGCAGAAGCGCTCCTCGCCCGGCAACATCGTGCTCACGAGCTTTCCCGACCGCCGGGACCGCGAGCGCTTCCGGGAGGCGTACGAGGACCCGGCGTCGGGCATCCTCACGGGCCGCTCCTCCACCACGCAGCCGAAGATCACCGGCCCGCTGACCTATACGGGCCAGGACGCCGTGGCCTCGGACGTCCGCAACCTCCGGGCCGCCATGGCGGCCACCGGCGCGGAGACCGGTTTCGTGGCCGCGCTCTCCCCCGGTTCCTGCGCGCGCGTGACCAACGAGTACTACCGGACCGACGAGGAGCTCGTGTACGCGTGCGCCGACGCGATGCGCGAGGAGTACCTGGCGATCACCGGCGCCGGGCTGATCGTGCAGATCGACGACCCCTCCATCGCGGAGTCGTGGGACCAGGTCAACCCGGAGCCCACGGTCGAGGACTACCTGGCGTTCACGCGGCTGCGCGTGGAGGCGCTCAACCACGCGCTGCGCGGGATCCCCGAGGAGCAGGTCCGCTTCCACCTGTGCTGGGGCTCCTGGCACGGACCGCACACCACGGACCTCGAGCTGAAGTACATCGTGGACCTCATGCTGACCATCAACGCCGGCGGCTACACGTTCGAGGGGGCCTCGGCCCGCCACGCCCACGAGTGGAAGGTCTGGCGGGACCACCAGCTGCCCGAGGGCCGCGTGATCATCCCCGGCGTGGTCTCGCACTCGACGAACGTGGTGGAGCACCCCGAACTGGTGGCGGACCGGATCGAGCAGTTCGCCTCCGTGGTGGGCCGCGAGAACGTCGTCGCGTCGACCGACTGCGGACTGGGCGGGCGCCTGCACCCGCAGATCGCGTGGGCCAAGCTCGGGTCCCTCGTGGAGGGCGCTCGCCTGGCGTCGGACCGGCTCTTCGGCTGAGCCCCCGCCCCCGCCGCCGGGCCCGGTCCTCCTCGGGAGGACCGGGCCCGGCCGCGTCCGGCGGGCGACGCCCGGGCCGGTGGGGCCTCGGTCCGGGCGGGCGGTCCGTGGACGGCCACGGCCGTGCCCGGGCGGCCCGTGTCACATTGGTGCTACAGATCCCGATGGTTCCGCACCGATAGTGACAGGGGTCACCTCGACCCGTAGGATCTCCTTGAACTACCGAACGTTCGGTTATTACTCGTTCGGTTCCGCGAGGACGTCACCGTCCCCGACCACACTGGAGATCCCATGGCCCACACTTCCTCCGCCCCGGCCGGGCGGCACGAGATGTCGCGCGAGGAGCGCAAGGTCCTCGCCGGCACCCTCGTGGGCACCACCATCGAGTGGTACGACTTCTTCATCTACGCCCAGGCCGCGGCCTTCGTCCTGGCCCCCCTGTACTTCGCGCCCCTGAACGAGGACAGCGCCGGCCTCGCCCAGGTCGTCGCCTGGGCCTCCCTGGGCATCAGCTTCCTGTTCCGCCCGCTCGGGGCGGTCGTCGCCGGCCACCTGGGCGACAAGTACGGCCGCAAGATCGTCCTCGTCCTGACCCTGGTGGGCATGGGCGTCGCGACGATGCTGATCGGCCTGCTGCCCACCTACGCCACGATCGGGATCTGGGCCCCGATCTTCCTCGTGATCCTGCGCATCATGCAGGGCTTCTCCGCCGGCGGCGAGTGGGGCGGCGCGGCCCTGATGTCCGTCGAGCACGCCCCGCGGAACAAGCGCGGGCTCTTCGGCGCCTACCCGCAGATCGGCGTGCCGATCGGCATGCTCCTGGCCACGGGCTTCATGTTCGCCCTCACCTCGATGATGACCCCCGAGGACTTCCAGGCGTGGGGCTGGCGCATCCCGTTCCTCTCCTCCGTGCTGCTCATCGTGGTCGGCTACCTGATCCGCAAGACCGTCGACGAGTCCCCGGTGTTCAAGGAGATGCAGCTGCGCAAGAAGGAGTCCTCCGCTCCCCTGGGCCAGCTGTTCAAGCACAACTCCAAGGAGGTCACGCTCGCGGCCCTGATCTTCGCCGCGAACAACGCCGCCGGCTACCTGGTCATCGCGTTCTTCGCCTCCTACGGAACCAACGTGCTGGGCATGCCCCGCTCGCAGACCCTCATCGCCACCTTCATCGGCGGCGTGGGCTGGCTCGTCTTCACGATGTTCGGCGGCTGGATCTCGGACAAGATCGGGCGCGTGCGCACCTTCCAGATCGGCTACGGCATCATCATCCTGTGGGCCGTGCCGATGTGGTTCCTGCTCAACACCGCGTCCCTGCCGCTGTTCGCCCTGGCCATCGTGATCCTCACCATGGGCCTCGGCCCGTCCTACGGACCGCAGTCGGCCCTCTACGCCGAGATGTTCCCGGCCCGCGTGCGCTACTCGGGCGTCTCGATCGGCTACGCACTCGGCTCGATCATCGGCGGTGCGTTCGCCCCGATGATCGCGCAGCTGCTGCTCGACGAGACCGGGATGTCCTGGACGATCGGCGCCTACATCGCCGGCATCGCGATCGTCTCGTTCATCGCCGTGTCCATGGTGCCGAAGAACATCCAGGAGATCGACCTGCACGTCCAGGACGTCCACCAGGACTACGTCTCCGAGCACCCCGAGGCCGCCGAGATCCTCACCGCCGCGGAGGCCGCCGAGAAGCGGCGCGACTGACCCCGCGGCCCCGGCCGAGCACCGAGCCGCCCGTCCGCACCCACGGGTGCGGGCGGGCGGCTCCGCCCGTGCGGGCCCTCCCCGAGCACACCCCGCTCCCGCCCCGGGGCTCCCACCGGAGACCCGCCGAAAGGACCTCCCCATGACCACCGACCCCCTGCTCCCCACGGTCTCGACGGCGGTGGCCGATGTGCTGGCCGCGCGCACCGACCACCTGTTCGGCCTGATGGGCAACGGCAACGCGCACCTGATCAGCTCGCTGACCTCCCGCGGTTTCGGGTTCACCTCCGCCCGGCACGAGGCCGCCACCGTGGCGATGGCCGACGCCTACCACCGCGCCACCGGCCGGGTCGGGGCCGCGACGACCACCTACGGGGCCGGGTTCACCAACACCTACACCGCCCTGGCCGAGGCCCGGATGGCCCGCATCCCCCTGGTCCTCGTCGTCGGCGACGCCCCGACCACCGGGGCCCGGCCCTTCGACATCGACCAGAGCGGCGCCGCCGCCGCCGTCGGGGTCAGCACGCTCGTGGCGACCCCGGACAACGCGGTGGCGATCACCCACCGGGCCTTCGACCTGGCCGTGCAGACGGTCCAGCCGGTGGTCCTGGCGATCCCCTACGACTGCGCCACCGCCGCGCTGGTGGACCCGGTGGGGCTGGAGCCGCTGCCGGCGAAGCCGGCCTGGCACGCCGGCCCCGAGGAGCTGGACCGGATCGCCGGGCTGCTGCGCGCCGCTGAGCGCCCGCTGCTCCTGGCCGGGCGCGGGGTGCTGCTGGCCGGGGCCGCCGACGAGCTGGCCGAGCTCGGCGACCGGCTCGGGGCCCTGTTCATGACCTCGGTGATGGCCACCAACGCCGTGGACTCCCCCTGGAACCTGGGCATCGCCGGGGGCTTCACCCGGGACCACCGCCTGGCCACCGCCCGCCAGGCCGACCTGGTGCTGGTCGCCGGGGCGTCCCTGAACGCCTTCCAGTCCCGCTACGGCACCCTCTTCGCCGAGGGCACCCGGATGATCCGCATCGACAACGAACCCGAGACGGCAACGGCCCACCCGGCCGTCACCGACTACCTCCGCGCCGACCTCCAGGTGGCCCTGGCCGGGCTGCTGGCCCGCACCCCGGCCGCCGACCCGCAGCGCACCTGGCGCGCGGCGGCCCCCGAGGTCGCCGGGGACGCCTTCCGCGGCTCCGCCCCGGTGGAGGACCCGGCCGAGTTCGGCCCCGACGGCCGCCTCAACCCGAGGGCCGTGGTCGCGGCCCTGGAGCACATCCTCCCCGCGGACCGGTCGGTGGTGATGGACGGGGGCCACTTCATCGGCTGGGCCCCGATGTACCTCTCGGTGCCGGACCCGCAGGCCATGGTCCTGGTCGGCACCGCCTTCCAGTCCATCGGACTGGGCTTCGGCTCGGCGGCCGGGGTCTCGGTGGCCCGCCCCGAGCGGACCACCGTGTTCTTCTCCGGCGACGGCGGCGGGCTGATGGGCCTGGCCGACCTCGAGACGTTCCTGCGCGCCACCCGGCACGGGGTGGTCGTGGTGCTCAACGACTCCGCCTACGGGGCCGAGCTGCACCAGTACGCGTCCAAGGGCCTGGACCCCACCGCGATGCTCATCGACGAGGTCGACTTCTCCGCCCTGGGCCGGGCCATGGGCGCGGCCGGGACCAAGGCCACCACCCTTGCCGACCTCCAGGTGCTGCAGGACTGGCTGGACACCCACCAGGAGGGCGTGTTCGTCCTGGACGTGGCCATCTCCCAGCAGGTCGTCGCCGAGTTCATGACCGCCTCCCTCACCGCCGGCCGCAGGCTCTGACGCCGATCCGCACCACCCGGGGTCAGCGGGTCCACCGGCCGGCCTCCACCGCCTGCACGAAGTCGGCGCACCGGCGCGGCCACCCGGCCAGCTCGGCGGGCGCTCCGGCCACGTGCAGGTCCTCGCCGGGCAGGGCCGCGCGCAGCGCCTCGGCCGTGGACAGCGGGTGGGTCGGATCGTCCGACCAGGCCAGCACCAGGGTCGGCAGGCGGAGCCGGGACAGCTCGCCGATCGGCGGGAGGTCGGTGCCCGCGGCGCCGCGCAGCACGGCGGCCAGAAGGGCCGGGTCGACGCGCGGCGGGTGCACCGGACGGTCGGCCACGGCGGGCGGCCGGGCCGCTGCCCGGCCGGCCCGGTGGTAGGCCTCGAGGCCGTGGCGCTCGACCAGCTCCGCGCCCTGCCGGTACGCCTCCGCCTGACCGCGGCGGGTGGCCCAGGCCGTCGAGGGCACGCACAGCGTGAGGGACCGGAACCGCTCGGGCCGGGCCAGGGCGGCGTGCAGCAGCGTGGCCGCACCCATGGACGGGCCGATGCCGTGCACCGGCTCACCGGGAACCACGGCGTCCAGCAGGCGCAGCAGGTCCTCGGCCAGCCGCGGCCAGGCCCAGTCCCCGGCCACGGGCTGCGCGGCGGAGCGGCCGTGGCCGCGGGCGTCGTAGCGCACCGTGCGGTGCCTGCTGAGTCCGGCCGCGAGGTCCAGGCCGCCTGCGGTGTTGGCGGCCCGGTCGGACAGGAGTCCGTGCAGCTGGACGACCGGGGGGCCGGAGCCGGTCACGTCGTAGGACAGGCGGCAGCGGGGGAGGTCGAGCGTCGGCATGCCGCCACGGTACGCGTAGATTGTGCACACCGGTGGACCGGGGGCGTCCTCGGCGGCCGGACCGCTCCCGGCCCGACCAGGAGGTGCGCATGCGGCTGACCAACATCACGCACGCCCGGCTGCCCGAGGGCCGCCTGTCCAGCTGCACGGTCCCGGCCGCGGCCGCCGGACGCCCGCTGCCCGTGTCCTTCGACCAGGGCATGCACGTGGGTGCGGGTCCCCGCCCCGGCTCGTGGATGGCCGTGGCCGTGGAGCTCACCGCGCCGGCGACGGCCGCGCAGCTGGGCGGCGCCTGGGCCGGCGTCGTGGAGCGGCACCACACGCTGCGCACCGTGTTCTCCACCGACGACGACGGCAGGGTCCGGCTGCACGAGATCGCCGACGCCGTGCGGCCGGTGTGGACCCGGCACGAGGTCGGCGCCGCCGGGACGAGGACGGCCCTGCAGGCGGTGGTCGACGGCGCCTGCTCGCCGCTGGCCCGGCCCTCGCACCGGCTGTGCCTGATCGAGCCCGCGGACGGTCCCCCCGTCGTCGTGCTCGCCGCCGACCACGCCCACGTGGACGCCTGGTCGCTGCCCCTGCTCGCCCGGGACCTGCTCGACGGGCTGGACGACCTCCGGGCCGGCAGACCGATCGCCGCGGGCCGTGCGCCCGCGGCGTCCTTCGCCGAGCACACGCGGGAGCTCGCCGCGCGCCCTGCGGCCCCGCAGCACGTGGCGCGGCGCTGGGCGCGGATCCTCGCGGACGGCGGCGGCGCCCTGCCCGTCTTCCCCCTGCCCCTGGGCGACCTCGGCGCCCCCGCGCCCGAGGCGGTGACCACGCGCGACGTGCTGGACGCCGACGGCCTGGCCCGCCTGGAGGCCCGCGCGGACGAGGTCCGCGTCCGGCTCCTGGACCTGGTGGTCTCGGTGCTGACCCGGGCGACCGCCGAGCTGGCCGGCCGGCCCCTCCGGGCGGTGCTGCCCGTGCACAGCCGCACCGAACCGCGGTGGCGCGACGCCGTGGGCTGGTTCATCACCAACTCGGTGCTCGACAGCCCGGACCCCGACCCGCAGGCCTGCCGGGCCGCGGTGCGCGAGACGCTGGAGCTGGGCTCCCACGCCCTGGAGCCGATCCTGCGGCCCCACGGGGGCATGCCCGTCCCGCCGGGCATGTTCATGCTGTCCTACCTCGACTACCGGCGGCTCCCCGCCACGCTGGCACCGGAGCTGCGGGCGCAGCACATCTCGGCCTCGGCGCCGACGACCGGGGTGCAGGTGTGGTTCGTGGTCGGCGACGGCGGGCTGCACCTGCGCGCCCGCTGCCCGGAGACCGCCCCGGCCCGCGCGTCGGTGGAGGCGTGGCTGGACGCGGTCGGCGCCGGGCTGCGCACCGAGGCGTCCACGGCCCGTCCGGCCCGGGAGCCGGAGGGCGCGGGGTAGCGAAGAGCGCGGGACAGTGGCGGGTCCCGACGCAGCGGCGGTGCGCGACGCAGAGGCGGTGCGCGACGCAGCGGGCGGCGGCCGGGTGCGTGGGCCGGCGGACCCGCTGCCGGGCGCCGCCGGCAGCGCCCGGGCACCGGACCGGCCCTCCTGCGCCGGCGGCCCCCACTATCCTGGTGCCAGCGGGCAGAAGGGGTCACATGGACGATCGGACGATCGCCAGGACGCAGGCCAGGATGATCCGCAGCGCGCTGACGAGCACCGGTCTGGGCGCGCGGGATCTGTGGCTGCGGCACGTGCAGCTGGGCGGAGAGCTCGGGGAGCTGGAGCTCGACGCCTATCTGCACCACGCCCTCTACCTGCCGCCCCGGCACCGGGACGGCCTGGCGAGGGCGGCCACCCAGCTGGTCCCCGGCCACCGCGTCCCGTGCAGCCGCGACCTGCGCCCGGAGGAGTACCCGCCCGAGATCTGACCGGCCGCGCCTATCCGGTGCGCTCGGGCGCGGCTTCGTCCTGCGCCTTGCGCCACGGCCAGTGCCCGCTGATCTCCATCTCGAGGGACCAGCTGAGGAACGTACGGACGACCACGATCAGCGCCAGCACGCCCACGGAGGTGAAGGTGGGAGTGATGGCGACCGTGTGGATGATGTCGGCGGCCACGAGCAGCTCCAGCCCGAGCAGGATCGACCGTCCCAGCCGTTGACGGAACAGCTCGTACGTCTCGCCCCGGTCGCGGTGCTGCAGCAGGGCGCGCAGCGCGAGCACGCTCGCCACCACGATCCCGACGACGATGGCGAGCACTCCGACGGCCTCGATGGCCTTCTCGAAGACCTCCATGGACTCCTGGAACGACATCCTGCACCTCCGGTGACCCCGGCGGGACGCGCCGGCTCGAGTCTGCGATGGAGACGTCAGGATCTCACGGGCCGCCCGTCATCCGGCGGCGAGGTCTGTTGACCGCGCGGGCGCGACCGTGGGAAGGTTTGATGAACGATCGGTCAGTAAATTTGGGCGACGGGGCCGGGATGCCGGCCCCTCCCCGTCGTGACAGGAGTCCCCACATGTCCTCGACCCCTCAGGCCCTGCTCGTCGGCGGAGCCCGCACCCCGGTGGGCCGCTACGGGGGTGCGCTCTCGGGCGTGCGCCCGGACGACCTCGCCGCGCTCGTGGTCAAGCACGCGGTGACCGACGCCGGGATCGACCCGCACGACGTCGACGAGGTCATCCTCGGCAACGCCAACGGCGCCGGCGAGGAGAACCGCAACGTCGCCCGGATGGCCTGGCTGCTGGCCGGCTTCCCCGACACCGTCCCCGGCATCACGGTCAACCGCCTGTGCGCCTCGGGCCTGTCCGCGATCATCATGGCCTCGCACATGATCAAGGCCGGAGCCGCGGACATCGTCGTAGCCGGCGGCGTGGAGTCCATGTCCCGCGCCCCCTGGGTGATGGAGAAGCCGGCCAAGGCCTTCGCCAAGCCCGGGGACGTCTACGACACCTCCATCGGCTGGCGCTTCACCAACCCGGAGTTCGCGAAGACCGACAAGATGACCTACTCGATGCCGGAGACGGCCGAGGAGGTCGCGACCGTCGACGGGATCTCGCGCGAGGACGCCGACGCGTTCGCCGTGGCCTCCCACGAGCGGGCGATCGCCGCGATCGACGCCGGGCGCTTCGCGCCCGAGATCGTCCCGGTGCCCGTCAAGGGCCGCAAGGGCGCCGAGACGGTCGTGGACACCGACGAGGGTCCGCGACCGGGCACGACCGCCGACGTGCTCGCCAAGCTGCGCCCGGTGGTCGACCACGGGACGGTCGTCACCGCCGGCAACTCCTCCTCGCTCAACGACGGCGCCTCGGCGATCCTCGTGGTCTCGGAGCGTGCCGCCGAGAAGTACGGACTGCACGCCCGGGCCCGGATCGTCGACGGCGCCTCCGCCGGCGTGCCCCCGGAGATCATGGGCATCGGACCGGTTCCCGCCACCCAGAAGGTCCTCGGGCGCACCGGGTGGAGCGTCGGGGACCTCGGGGCGGTCGAGCTCAACGAGGCCTTCGCGAGCCAGTCCCTCGCCTGCATCCGCCGCCTCGGCCTCGACGCCGGCATCGTCAACAACGACGGCGGGGCCATCGCCCTGGGCCACCCGCTCGGCTCCTCCGGATCCCGGCTCGTGGTGACGCTGCTGGGCCGGATGGAGCGCGAGGGCGCCGACCGCGGCCTCGCCACCATGTGCGTGGGCGTGGGCCAGGGCACCGCGATGCTCGTGGAGAAGCTCTGATGGCCGGCCCCGGAGAGGCCGCCGACGGCACGTCCGGGGAGGTCCCCGGGGACCTCCCCGGCGACCTCCTCCGCGGGGAGTTCACGGCCCTGCGCCTCGAGGAGCGCGAGGACCGCCTGCACGTGGTCCTCGACCGGCCCGCCGTGCGCAACGCCATCGACGCGACCATGGTCGAGGAGCTGCACACCGTGTGCGGCCACCTGGAGCGGCACCCGAAGATCCTGATCCTCTCGGGCACCCAGGTGAACGGCAGGGGGATCTTCGCCTCCGGCGCCGACATCGCCCAGCTGCGCGCACGACGCCGCGACGACGCCCTGGCCGGGATCAACTCACAGGTCTTCGACCGCATCCACCGACTGCCCCTGCCCGTGGTCGCCGCGATCGACGGCTACGCCCTGGGCGGCGGGGCGGAGCTGGCCTACGCCGCGGACTTCCGCATCGCCACCCCGCAGCTGAAGATCGGCCAGCCCGAGACCGGCCTGGGCATCATCGCCGCCGCCGGCGGGCTGTGGCGGCTCAAGGAGCTCGTCGGCGAGGCGATCGCCCTGGACATCCTGCTCGCCGGCCGGATCCTCGACGCGCAGGAGGCCCTGGCCCTGCACCTGGTCACCGAGCTGCACGAGCCCGCGGAGCTCGTCGGGGCCGCGCACGCGCTCGCCGACCGGATCGCCGCCCAGGACCCCCTGGCCGTGCGGATCTCCAAGCGGGTCTTCGCGGCCCCGCCGTCCGCCCACCCGCACATCGACGAGCTGGCCCAGGCGGTGCTCTTCGAGTCGCAGGCGAAGTTCGACCGCATGCAGGCCTTCCTGGACCGCAAGAAGAACAAGAACTAGGAGCATCCCGACCATGACCGAGAAGCACGCACTGGCCGTTCCCGCCGTCGTCGGCGTCCTGGGCGGAGGCCGCATGGGCGCGGGCATCGCCCACGCCTTCCTGCTCGCCGGCTCGAGGGTGACCGTGGTGGAGCGCGACGGGCAGGCCGCGGAGGCCGCGCGGGAGCGGATCGAGCGGGACCTGGCCAGGACCCTGGAGCGCGGCAGCGTGGACGGCAACCTGGACGAGTGGGCCGAGAACCTGTCCGTCTCCCTGGACCACACCGACTTCGCCCCGTGCGAGCTCGTCGTCGAGGCCGTCCCCGAGGTGTGGGACCTCAAGGTCGCCGCCCTGCAGGAGGTCGAGCGCCACCTCGCGGACACCGCGTGGCTGGCCACCAACACGTCCTCGCTGTCGGTGGACGGGCTCGCCGAGCAGCTGTCCCGCCCCGAGCGCTTCTGCGGGCTGCACTTCTTCAACCCGGTGCCGGCGTCGAAGCTCGTGGAGGTCGTGAACTCGAAGCACACCGGCGAGGAGCTCAAGCGGCTCTCGGTGCAGTGGGTCGAGGGCCTCGGCAAGACCGCCGTGGTGGTCAACGACGCCCCCGGCTTCGCCTCCTCCCGCCTCGGCGTGGCGATCGCCCTCGAGGCCGTCCGGATGGTCGAGGAGGGCGTGGCCTCCCCCGAGGACATCGACAACGCCATGGTGCTGGGCTACCGGTTCCCGGTCGGCCCGCTCGCGCTCACGGACATCGTGGGACTGGACGTGCGCCTGGGCATCGCCGAGTACCTCGAGTCGGAGCTCGGCCCGCGCTTCGCTCCCCCGCAGCTGATGCGGGACATGGTCGCCCGGGGCGAGCTCGGCCGCAAGACCGGCAAGGGCTTCTTCGCCTACGACCAGCAGTGACCGTCCCCTCCCTCCGCCGCACTCACCGGTGCTGCCCGAGATCGGCCCGGGGGTGCCGGCGTCTCGGGCGGCACCGGTGAGTGCGCACGGGGCGGAGGGGTGCGCGTCGGACCCGGGTCCTATCGTGGGGGCATGCATGCACAGCCCGGCGCCCCCGCCACGTGGGACGGTGCGCTCAACGCCCGGCGCCTGGCGGGCGACGTGTGGCGGATGGGCCGCTCCGAGCGGCTGAGCCCCGCGGGCTGGCGCGCCGCCGCCGCGGACGGCGTGCGCACGGTCGTGGACCTGCGCAACGCGGACGAGCGGCGCCGCCGGGCCACGGATCCCGTGGACGAACCCGCCGCCCGCGCCGGCATCACGGTGCTGCACCGGCCCACCGAGGACCCCGCCCATCCGCAGTTCCCGCTGGTGGGCACGCCCTACCTCAACCACCCGCGCGGCTACCGCGACTACCTGCGGCTGTTCCCGGACCACCTCGCCGAGGCGGTCCGGGCGGTGGCGACCGCCGAGGGCGCCGTGGTGGTGCACTGCTCGGCCGGCCGCGACCGCACCGGAGTGCTCGCGCTGCTGCTCCTGGGGCTCGCCGGAGCACCTCCGGAGCGCCTCGTCGCGGAGGACGAGGCCGCCGCGCGCGGGATCAACGAGTGGCACCGGGTCTCCCCGGTGCCCCATCCGGTCGAGCGACACCACCCCGAGCACGAGCTCAGCGCGCTGCTCGCGGAGCGCCGCACGGCCCTCGAGAAGCTGCTGGCCGGGTTCGACGCCGAGCGCTGGCTCGTGGACGCCGGGCTGACGCCCCAGGAGCTGGCCGCCCTGCGCCGGCGGCTCGACCGGCCGTCCTGACCGGCTCCCGGCCCTGTTGCCCGCCCGGCTCCCGGCCGGCCTGGTTCCCCGCCCGGATCACGGTCTGCATGCGGGCCCGGCCCCCGGTCCGGGGCACCCGGCCCGGGAGCGGCCGGTCTCCCGATCCGGAATCCGGCCCGGGACCGGGCCCGTCACCCGGCCCGGCGTGCTGGGTCAGCTCCCGGCCGGCCCCTCGGCCCGGAGCTCGGCCGGCCGCGGCTTGTCCCTGAGATAGTTCGTGATCCGCACGGTGCACAGCCGGGTGCCGTCCTCGTGCTCGATGACCACCTCGTGGCACGTGAGGGACCGGCCGAGCTGCAGGGCGGTGGCCGTGGCCGTCACGGTGCCCGCACGGGAGGACCGGTGGTGGGTGGCGTTGACGTCGACGCCCACGGCGACCCTGCCCGTCGTGGACGCGTGGATCACCGCCGCCCAGGAGCCCACGGCCTCGCCGAGGGCCACCATGGCGCCGCCGTGGAGCAGGCCCAGCGACTGGCGGTTGCCCTCCACGGGCATGGAGGCGACCACACGCTCCGCCGACTCCTCGAGAACGGTGACGCCCATCTTCTCGTCGAGCTCGCCCAGGACGATGCGCCAGGGCTCGTGGGTCTCGGTCGGGGTCATGGCACTCCTCGGGCGCTCGGCGACGTGACGGGACCACCGTGGGGCAGTGGTCCCGGGGTGTGACGTAGGTTATCGTGGTCATAATACCGAACGATCGGTCAGGATGCGGGCGACGGACCGTCCGCACGCACCCGAGCGAAAGGACCACCCACCGTGGCAGCACAGACCCAGACCATCCTCCCCAGCTACCTGCAGGGCCGGTGGTGGACCCCGGGGGACCCGCAGAAGGTCACGGAGGTCGCCGACGCCTCGACCGGCGAGGTCGTGGCGCGCGTGTCCACCGACGGCATCGACATCGCCTCCGCCGTGCACTACGGCCGGACCGTGGGCCAGCGCTCCCTCGGGGAACTCACCATCCACGAGCGGGCGCTCAAGCTCAAGGAGCTCGCCCAGCACCTCACCGAGCACAAGCAGGAGCTGTACGACCTCTCCTACTCGACCGGCGCCACCCTGAAGGACCACTTCTTCGACGTGGACGGCGGCATCGGCACCCTCTTCACGTTCTCCTCCAAGGGCCGGCGGGAGCTGCCCAACGCCAACGTCATCGTGGACGGCGCCGTGGAGCAGCTCTCCAAGGACGGCTCCTTCCTGGGCGAGCACATCTACACCCGCATGCCGGGTGTCGCCGTGCAGATCAACGCGTTCAACTTCCCGGTGTGGGGCATGCTCGAGAAGTTCGCCCCCGCCTTCCTCGCCGGCATGCCGACCCTCGTGAAGCCCGCGACGCCCACCGGCTACGTCACCGCCGACTGCGTGCGCCTGATGATCGACTCCGGCATCCTGCCCGAGGGCTCCCTCCAGCTGGTGTCCGGCTCGGCGCGCGACCTGCTCGACCACCTGGACTACCGCGACCACGTGGCCTTCACGGGGTCCGCGGGCACCGCCCAGTCGCTGCGCCACCACGACAACGTCATCGACGGCGGAGTGCGCTTCACGGCGGAGACGGACTCCCTCAACGCCGCGATCCTCGGCCCCGACGCCACCCCGGAGACCCCGGAGTTCGACGCGTTCGTGAAGGCCGTCTTCGTCGAGATCACCTCCAAGGCCGGGCAGAAGTGCACGGCCATCCGGCGCGTCATCGTCCCGCAGGACCGCGTGGAGGACGTCGTCGCGGCCGTCGCCGAGCGGGTGCAGCAGCGCGTGGTCATCGGCGACCCGCGCACCGAGGGCGTCACCATGGGCGCGCTGGCCTCCAAGGAGCAGCAGGGCGAGGTCCGCAGGGCCGTGGAGCGTCTGGTCGCCGCCGGCGGCACCGTCCGCCTGGGCGGCCCGGACGCCCCCGTGGGCGACGCCGACGCCGAGACGGGCGCGTTCTTCCCCGTGACCGTGCTGTCCTTCGACGACCCGGAGACCCCCGAGGTGCACTTCGTCGAGGCCTTCGGCCCGGTGACCTCGGTGCTCGGCTACACGGACGTCGACGACGCGGTGCGGCTGGCCGCGCTCGGCGGCGGCTCGCTCGTGGCGACCGTGTGCACGAACGACGGCGCGACCGCGGCCCGGTTCACGGCGGGCATCGGCTCCCACCACGGACGCGTGCACTTCCTCAACCGCCAGGACGCCAGGACCTCGACCGGCCACGGCTCCCCCATGCCGCACCTGGTCCACGGCGGCCCGGGCCGCGCGGGCGGCGGCGAGGAGCTGGGCGGTGTGCGCGGCGTCAAGCACTACATGCAGCGCACCGCGATCCAGGGTCCCCCGGACATCCTCACGGCCGTGACGGGCGTGTGGCACCAGGGGGCGGCGGCGAGCACCGTGACCCGCGAAGCGGTCGCGAACGGCAGCGGCGAGCACCCGTTCCGCAAGTCCCTGGAGACCCTGCGGATCGGCGACCAGTTCGCCTCCGAGCTGCGCACCGTGACCCTCGACGACATCACCGAGTTCGCGGAGCGGACCGGCGACACCTTCTACGCGCACACCGACGAGGAGGCCGCCACGGCCAACCCGTTCTTCCCGCGCCGGGTGGCCCACGGCTACCTCCTGGTCTCGTGGGCGGCCGGCCTGTTCGTGGAGCCGGCCCCCGGCCCCGTCCTGGCCAACTACGGGCTGGAGAACCTGCGGTTCATCACGCCGGTGACCTACGACGACAGCTTCCGCGTGACCCTCACCGCCAAGCAGATCACCCCGCGGGTCACCGACGAGTACGGCGAGGTCCGGTGGGACGCGGTCCTGCACAACCAGGACGACGAGATCGTGGCGACCTACGACGTCCTGACCCTGGTCGCGAAGACCTGGCCCGCCTCCTGACCGCCTGACCCCGCCCCGCGGCACCCCGGCACCCGCCGCACCCGCGGCGGGGCGCCGCACTCCGCCGAGCCCCCAGGAAGCACGCGACCCCCCACGCAACGGCGTGGGGGATCGCGCTGTTCGCGGGGGCTCGCGGTGCTTTCGGGGGGCGGGGGCGGGGCGGGGGCGACTGGTTGGGCGGTCGGGGCGGTGCTAGCCTGAGCGGCACGTTGACCGGACCCCGGGGCGTGCCCGCGCCGCTCCGCCGACGGACCGCGGAGGGGGACCACGGCCGGAGGAGACGCGATGCGCCCGAGCCCTGTCCCTGCGACGGCCGCCGCCGCGCTGTGCCTCCTCCTCTCCCTGGTGGGATGCGCGCCTCCCCCGGGGAGCGGCGCGGAGAGCACCCCCGGGCCGACCGGCACCGGGGCCTCCTCCCCGGGTGCACCCGGAGGAACGGACACCCCCGGCGCGACCCCCGAGCCGGACGCGTCCGAGGACCGGTCGCCGCACGTGCAGGCGGTGGTCTCCTCGCACGAACTGGCCACCGCGGCGGGCACGGAGATCCTCGAGGCCGGTGGCACCGCCGCCGACGCCTCCGTCGCGGTCGCCGCCGTGCTGAGCGTGGTGGAGCCCTTCTACTCGAGCGTGCTCGGCGGCGGCACGTGGGCGCTGTACTACGACGCCGACGAGGACGAGGTGACGAGTCTGAACGGCGTGGGCCCGGTGGGCAGCGCGGCGACGCTCGCCGACTACCGTCCCCGCGCCGGTGACTTCGGCATGCACCAGGCCATCCTGCCCGGCGCCTGGGACGGGTGGATGCTCTGGCTCGACGAGCACGGCGAACTGGGGCTGGGCGAGATCCTCGCGCCGGCGATCGCCGTGGCCCGGGAGGGGTACCCCGCGAGCTCCGAGATGATCTACTGGCTGACCCGGGAGGAGGCGAACATCCGGCAGAGCCCGGTCATGACCGACCTGTACACCCGGGACGGCGCCCTGCTGGAGGAGGGCGACACCGTGTTCCAGCAGGACATGGCCGACACCTTCGAGGACCTGGTGGCGGTCTACGACGGCGCGGCCGACCGCGCCGCCGGGATCCGGGCGGCGCGGGACCACGTCTACCGGGGACCGGTCGCCGAGGCCGTCGTCGCCTTCTCCGACCAGGAGGGCGGCTACCTCACGCTGGACGACTTCAGCAGCTACTCGGCGGAGCTGGTCGAGCCGATCTCGATCGACTACGGCGACGACGTCAGGGTGTACCAGAACCCTCCCAACAGCCAGGGCATCGCGATGCTGGAGGCCCTCAACATCCTGGACGAGGACGACTTCTCCGGCCGCTCCCCCGCCGACCCGGACGTGGTGCACCTGCAGGTCGAGGCGATCAAGCTCGCCTTCGCCGACCGGTACGCGCACGTGGGCGATCCGGAGCGCGCCGACGTGCCCGTGGCGGAGCTGCTGTCGGACGAGTACGCCCGGACGCAGCGGGCGCGCATCGACGCCGACCGCGCCGCGCAGTGGCCGATCGAGAGCGGGCTCGACCGGCAGGCCTCGGACACCACCACGTTCCACCTCACCGACCGGGCCGGCAACGCCGCCGCCGTGACGACGAGCCTGGGCGGCCAGTTCCTGGTGGTGGGGGACACGGGCATCCACATCAACGAGCGCATGAGCTTCCTGTCGCTCGAGGAGGGCAACGTCAACGCGGTGGCCCCCGGGGCCACCGTGCGGCACACCTCCGCCCCCTTCATGGCCCTGCGCGACGGCCGGCCGTACCTCCTCGGGGGGAACACCGGGATCGACACCCAGCCCCAGGGGCAGCTCCAGCAGTTCATGAACGTGGTGGACTTCGGCCTGACGCCGCAGGAGGCGGTGGCGCGGCCGCGCTTCGTGAGCACGGCCTTCCCCGCGTCCAACCACCCCCACGGGGCCGGCAACACGCTGCAGGTGGAGCCGGAGTTCTCCGACGCCGCGATCGAGGACCTGCGCCGCCGGGGCCACGACGTGACCGTGGGGGACGGCATCTTCGGGACGGCGAACATGCTCGCCGTCGACCAGGGCGGGACGGAGGCCCGGCTGGGCGTGGAACCGCGCAACGAGACGGCCGCCGGGACGGTGCTGCCCACGACGCCGGACCGGTAGCAGCGGCCGGAGCGGACGCGGACCCGCGGGCGCCCGGGTGCGACGGCCCGGGCCGGTTCCGGGGTCAGGGGGCCCGCAGCCCCGAGAAGGCGAGCGCGACCACGGTGTCGGCGAGCCCGTCGTCGGCCTTGTCCGGGCCCGGACGGTACCAGTCGACGATCGAGTTGATCATCCCCAGGAGCAGGCGCGATGCGGACCGGCCGCTGAGGTCGCCGCGCAGGTCCCCCTCCGCCTGGGCCTGCTCGATGAGCGCGCCCACCCGGCGGGTGACCGTCCGGCGGCGCTCCAGCGCCCGGGTCTCGACCTCCGAGTTGCCCCGCAGCCGCAGGAGCAGCGTCACGTAGGGCATCTGCTCCACGAGCACGCGCACGGTCCCGCGGATCACCCGCTCGAGGCGCTCGACCGCCGGGGCCTCCGTCCGCTCGGCCGAGACCAGGACGTCCTCGAGCGCGTCCAGGGCCCGGCCCAGGGCCTGCTCGAGGATCGCCTCCTTGGACTCCACGTGGTGGTAGATCGCGGACTTGGAGATCCCCAGGTGCTTGGAGAGCGTGCCCATCGACGTGGCGTCGTAGCCGTGGACGTTGAAGACCTCCACGCAGACGCTGAGCAGCGTCTCACGGTCGTAGCCGGGCCGGCCGCGGCGCGGAGCCACTCCGTCGGGAGGGGCCGGCGCCGGTGCGTGCGTCATGGGGACCTCGATCTCGGTGGGGTGGGGACGGTCGGGCAACGATCTTATGACGCGACGAGCCCCCGGGTGGTCCCGGGGGCTGCTGCGGACGGCCTCAGGGGCGGCTCACGCCTCTTTGCGGTGGTCGTAGACGCGGCGGAGCTTGCCGGAGGAGCGGGCCAGGGTCCCCGGCTCGGCGATCCGGATCGAGGCGGAGGAGCCGATCCTCGTCTTGATGGCGTGCACGAGCTGCCGTCCGCCCGCCTCGGCCGCCTCGACCGTGACCTCCTCGCGCCGCTCGATGTGGATGGTCATCTGGTCCATCCGGTCCGGTCGGGTGATCTCGAGCGTGAAGTGCGGGCTGAGCTCCGGCACCTGCAGGGCGAGCTCCTCGATCTGGGAGGGGAACAGGTTGACCCCGCGCAGGATGATCATGTCGTCGGAGCGGCCCGTGATCCGGCCCATCCGCCGGTGCCCGGGGCGGTCCGTGCCCGGCAGCAGGCGGGTGAGGTCGTGCGTGCGGTAGCGGATGATCGGCAGGGCCTCCTTGGTGAGCGCCGTGAACACGAGCTCGCCGGGCCGGCCGGTCTCCTGGACCTCGTCCGTGAACGGGTCGATGATCTCGGGTCGGAAGTGGTCCTCCCAGATGTGGGAGCCGTCCTTGGAGGCAGCGGACTCCCCGGCCACGCCGGGGCCCATGACCTCCGAGAGGCCGTAGATGTCGCACGCGTCGACGTCGAAGGCCGTCTCGATCTCCCGGCGCATCTCCTCGGTCCAGGGCTCCGCCCCGAGCACGGCGGTGCGCAGCGACGTGTCCCGGGGGTCCAGGCCGAGCTTCTTGAAGCCGTCGGCGATGGTCAGCAGGTAGGTGGGGGTCGACAGGACGGCCTCGGGCTCGAAGTCCCGGATCATCTGCACCTGCTTCTCGGTCTGCCCGCCGGACATGGGGATGACGGCGCAGCCCAGGCGCTCGGCGCCGTAGTGGGCGCCGAGCCCCCCCGTGAACAGCCCGTAGCCGTAGGCGTTGTGCACCTTGTCGCCGGGCCGCACGCCGGAGAGCCGGAAGCAGCGGGCCACGAGGCCCGCCCAGGTGTCGATGTCGTTCTGGGTGTAGGCCACCACGGTGGGCTGGCCGGTGGTGCCGGAGGAGGCGTGGATCCGGCGGACCTCGCCCATCGGCACCGCGAGGGACTTGAACGGGTACGCCTTCCGCAGGAACTCCTTGTCCGTGTACGGGAAGAGCTGGAGGTCCTCGAGCTCCTTGAAGTCGCCCGGGTGCACGCCGTGGTCGTCGAAGAGCTCCGTGTAGGCGGAGACCCTCTCGTAGGCGTGGTGCAGGGTCCAGCGCAGCCGCTCGACCTGCAGGGACTCGATCTGGTCCCGGCTCATCGTCTCCTCGGGGTCCGGCTGCGACCGGTCCGCGGGGGCAGGGGCGGGGGTGTAGGGGTTGGGGACGGAGCACTCGGTCAAGGTCAGACCTCCTCGGGCTGCGGGGCGGACGGCTGGGCGGGCTGCAGGACGGGCTGCTCGGCCGGATCTGCCGCCGGCTGCTCGACGGGATCGGCGGCGGGATCGGCGTCCGGCCGTTCCGCGGGCGCGGCCGCACGCAGGGCCGGGTTCGGGATGGTGCGGCTGCGGCCCCGGAACTCGGCGATGAGCCGGTCGCCGGCCAGGACCTGGATGTCGTAGACGCCGCTGCGCCCGGCCTGGGCGCGCACGGTCCCCACGGCGGTGAGCTCCTGCCCGCGACGGGCCGAGGCGAGGAAGTTGATGTCCACCCCGGCGGCGACCGTGATGGTGCTGCCGTCGCCGGCCGGGTCGTTGCATGCGAGGGCGAAGCAGGTGTCCGCGAAGGCGAAGACCATGCCGCCGTGGGCGATGCCGAACCCGTTGAGCATCTCCTCCCGCAGCGTCATGCGGATCCGGGCGTGGCCGTAGTCGGCGCGGTCCACCGTGATGCCCAGCCACCGCGAGGTGTGGTCCCCCGCGAGGATCGGATGGCCCTGCGACATGTAACTCTCCTCACACTTCACGACCGAATGGTCAGTAGACAATCCCACTCCGCGGCCCGTGTCAACCCGTGCCGCCCGCAGCGGAGCGGATACCGGGCCGAGCGCGGTGCGGAAGGCTTTCCGCCCGCCACCTGTTGACGCCGCCCCCCGGCGGCTTATATCCTGAACGAACGGTCAGTTAGTCGCGTGCGGTCCTTCCGCCCCGCGGCGCCATCTCGTTCGGAAGAGGGACACCATGACTACGCAGAACACCGGGCTCCACGCCGTGCCCGCCGCGGACGCGGCCGAGCAGGCCGAGCTGGACCGTGCGGGCGAGGAGCACTTCGACCGCATCATCGCCGAGGACTCCCGGATCGAGCCGCGGGACTGGATGCCCGCCGCCTACCGCAAGACACTGGTCCGCCAGGTCTCCCAGCACGCGCACTCCGAGATCATCGGGATGCAGCCGGAGGGCAACTGGATCTCCCGGGCACCGTCCCTCAAGCGCAAGGCCATCCTCATGGCCAAGGTGCAGGACGAGGCCGGCCACGGGCTGTACCTCTACTCCGCCGCCGAGACCCTGGGGACCCCGCGCTCCGAGCTCAACCAGCAGCTGCTGGACGGCCGCGCCAAGTACTCCTCGATCTTCAACTACCCCGCCCGCACCTGGGCCGACATGGGCGCCATCGGCTGGCTCGTGGACGGCGCGGCGATCGCCAACCAGGTGCCGCTGTGCCGCGCCTCCTACGGCCCCTACGGCCGGGCCATGGTCCGCATCTGCAAGGAGGAGTCCTTCCACCAGCGCCAGGGCTGGGAGATCCTCTACGAGCTCTCCCACGGCACGCCCGCGCAGAAGCAGATGGCCCAGGACGCGGTAGACCGCTTCTACGGCCCCTCCCTGCAGATGTTCGGCCCCCCGGACGACGACTCGCCCAACTCGAAGCAGTCGATGGCCTGGAACATCAAGCGCTTCTCCAACGACGAGCTGCGCCAGCGCTTCGTGGACATGATCGTCGAGCAGGCCGCCGCGCTCGACCTGACCCTGCCGGACCCGGACCTGAAGTGGAACGAGGAGCGGGGCCACTACGACTACGGACCGCTGGACTGGGACGAGTTCAAGGCCGTCGTCGGCGGCAAGGGCCCGTGCAACCTCCAGCGCATGCAGCGCCGCCGCACGGCGCACGAGGACGGCGCCTGGGTCCGCGAGGCCGCCGCCGCCTACGCCCGCAGGACCGCCGCGGAGCGTTCCTCCGCCGAACTCATCGGAGCCTGAGCATGAGCGAGAACACTGTGAGCCCGATCGGCGCCCCGTCGGACGAGTGGCCCCTGTGGGAGGTGTTCGTGCGGTCCTCGCGCGGGCTCTCCCACGTGCACGCCGGATCCCTGCACGCCCCGGACGCCACGATGGCCGTGCGCAACGCCCGGGACCTCTACACGCGCCGCAACGAGGGGACCTCCGTGTGGGTCGTGCCGTCCGCGGCCATCACGGCCTCCGACCCCGACTCCAAGGGCGGGTTCTTCGAGTCCGCGCAGGGCAAGAGCTACCGGCACGCCACGTACTACACCAAGAGCGAAGGGGTGAAGCACCTGTGAGCTACGCGTCCCACGAGTCCGCGACCAGGATCAGCGCGGGCGAGGCGATCACCGCGGAGGACATCGCGGCCGGCACCGCGAAGGCCCCGGAGGACGTGGCCCGCTACGCCCTCTGGCTGGGCGACGACGCCCTGATGCTGTCGCAGCGCCTCGGCTGGTGGATCGCCCGGGCCCCGGAGCTGGAGGAGGACATCGCGCTGGCCAACATCGCGCTGGACCTGCTCGGGCACGCCCGGTTCTTCCTCGCCTACGCGGGCACCGCGTGGGGGAAGACCGAGGACGACCTCGCCTACTTCCGGGACGAGGAGGAGTTCCGCTCCTGCCGTCTCGCGGAGCAGGAGAACGGCGACTTCGGGCAGACCATCGCCCGGCAGCTGATCTTCTCCTACTACCAGTACGAGCTCTACCGCCGGCTGGTCCGCTCCTCCGACCCGACGCTCGCGGCCATCGCCGAGAAGGCGCTCAAGGAGATCCAGTACCACCAGGACCACGCGAGCCAGTGGGTGCTGCGCCTGGCCCTCGGCACCGAGGAGTCCAAGCGCCGGATCACGGCGGGGCTGCTCTACATGTGGCCCTACGTGGACGAGCTGTTCCACGACGACGAGCTCATCGACGCCCTCGGGGACGTCGCCGTGCGCCCGTCCGAGCTGCGCGCCGACTTCGACACGCGGATCGCGGCGATCCTGGACGAGGCCGAGCTGTCCGTGCCCGAGGTCCTGGGCGCCTACGGCGGGGACCGCTCCGGGCAGTTCAGCGAGCAGCGGGGCCACATCCTCGCCGAGATGCAGGTGCTCGCGCGCCAGCACCCCGGCGCCACCTGGTAGGGACTGGGAAGGAGATGACGACGATGACCGACTCCGAGCAGACGGGCACCACGGAGGTGACCGGCCGGGAGCTGCGCCCCCGCGACGAGGCCGCCGGCCGCGTCTGGGACGTCGCGGCCACGGTGAACGACCCGGAGATCCCCGTGCTCTCCATCGCCGACCTCGGCATCCTGCGGGACGCCCGGGTCGAGGACGGGCGCGCCGTCGTCGTCATCACCCCGACCTACTCCGGGTGCCCGGCGATGGAGACCATCACCACGGACGTCACCCGGGCGCTCGCCGCCGAGGGCTACGACGACGTGCGGGTGGACCTGGTGCTGCACCCGGCGTGGACCACGGACTGGATGAGCGACGACGGCAGGCGCAAGCTCGACGAGTACGGCATCGCCCCGCCCAGCGGCCGGGCCGCCGCCGGCCCCGTCCGGCTGGGGCTGACCGTCAAGTGCCCGCGCTGCCACTCGCTGAACACCCGCGAGATGACCCGCTTCGGGTCGACCGCCTGCAAGGCGCTCCACGTCTGCAACGAGTGCCTGGAACCCTTCGACTACTTCAAGGTGCACTGATGACCGAGATCACCGCCCCAGCCCGGCGCCGGGCCACGTTCAACACCCTCGAGGTCTCCCAGGTCCGCAAGCTGACCGCGGACTCGGTCGAGGTCGCCTTCGCGGTGCCCCCCGAGCTCGTGGACGACTACGACTACCTGCCGGGCCAGTACGTGGCGCTGCGCGCCCACATCGACGGGCAGGAGGTCCGCCGGTCCTACTCGATCTGTGCGGAGCCCGAGCCCGGCGAGATCCGGGTGGCGATCAAGCAGGACATCGGCGGGGTCTTCTCCACGTGGGCCAACGAGTCGCTGCAGGCCGGGGACACCCTCGACGTCATGAACCCGCAGGGCGCGTTCACCTCCAAGCTCGGCCTCACGAGCATGAACGACCCCGAGCGGCTCGCCGCGGAGGAGGTCGCGAAGAACGCCTCGGTCCACCTCGTGGCCTTCGCCGCGGGCTCCGGGATCACCCCGATCATGGCCATCGCCAAGGCCGTGCTGCGCGCCTCGGAGTCCTCCACGTTCGACCTCGTCTACGCCAACCGCTCCGCCATGGAGGTGATGTTCGCCGAGGACCTCGGGGACCTCAAGGACAAGTACCCGTCCCGCCTGGCGATCCACCACGTGCTCTCCCGCGAGCAGCGGATCAGCCCGCTGATGTCCGGGCGGATCGACGCCGACAAGCTCCAGGACATCCTGGACGAGGTCCTCCAGGTGGACCGGACCGACGAGTGGTTCCTGTGCGGTCCGTTCGAGCTCGTCCAGCTGTGCCGGGACACCCTCGCCGAGCGGGGGGTGCCGGAGGACAAGATCCGCTTCGAGCTGTTCAGCACCGGTCGCCCCGAGAACCCCCAGGGGCAGCAGGGCCGTGTGGTGCCGGCGGACCCCTCGGGCGAGAGCTACGACATCACGTTCACCCTGGACGGGCTCTCCAGCTCGGTCGAGTCCCCGAAGAACGCCCAGGAGACCGTCCTCAACGCCGCCCTGCGGGTCCGTCCGAACGTCCCGTTCGCCTGCGCGGGCGGGGTGTGCGGCACGTGCCGCGCGAAGATCGTCTCCGGGGAGTTCGAGATGGAGGAGAACTACGCCCTCGAGAAGGACGAGATCGAGAACGGCTACGTGCTCACCTGCCAGACCCGACCCACCGCCGAGGAGCTCGTCGTCGACTACGACGCCTGAGCCCCACGCCCCGGGGTCCGGCACCTGCGCGGTGCCGGGCCCCGGCCCGTCCGGCGCGGCCCGCAGCCCGGCCCCGGACGCCCTGCCGACCCCGGCACCGACCCGTGCCGGACCCCGTCCCCGATCTCCCCGAGGAGCAGCAGTGATCGACCTGACCATCGACGGATCCGTGGCGGAAGTGGTGCTGAACGCACCCGGGAGGATGAACGCCCTGGACGAGGCGGCGCTCGCCGAGCTCGGCGAGGCCTACGCCGAGGCCGGGCGGGCCGGTGTCCGGGCCCTCGTGCTGCGCGGCGAGGGCCGCGGCTTCTGCGCCGGGCGGGACATCTCCGCCGTGGACCCCGCGACCGACGACGCCCACGGCTACCTCGCCGGGAAGGTCACCCCCCTCCTGCGGGCGATGACCCGCTTCCCCGCCCCGACGTTCGCGGCCGTGCAGGGCCCCTGCCTGGGCGTGGGGCTCGGCCTGGCGATCGCCACGGACGTGGTCTACGTCGCCGACAGCGCGAAGATCGGGTCCCCGTTCGCGAACCTGGGCGCGACCCTCGACTCCGGCGGGCACGCCCTGTTCACGGAACGGCTCGGCGCCCACCGGACCCTCGACCTCATCTACACGGCCGAGCTGATGAGCGGCCAGGAGGCCGTGCGCTCGGGGCTGTTCAGCCGCTCGGTGCCCGCCGAGGAGCTGCTCGAGCTCACCCGGGAGAAGGCCGCGGCCGTGGCCGAGGGCGCGACCGGCGCCTTCCTCGCCTCCCGCGAGCTCGTGGCGCAGATCCGGGACGAGCGCCTGGGGCTGTGGGAGTCGGTGGACCACGAGAACCGGGTGCAGGGCGAGCTGTGCCGCAGCGCCGACTACGCCGAGGGCTTCGCCGCGTTCCAGCAGAAGCGCCCGCCGCGGTTCACCGGCACCCCGCGCTGAGCCCGGGACGCCGGGACGCCCCGCCGGGTCCGGGACGCCCTGCCGGGTCCGGGACGCCCTGCCGGGTCCGGGACGCCCTGCTGGGCCGGGGACACCGGCGCGCAGACGCGTCCGGGCGCGCGCCGGCACGCGGCCCCGGCGCCCCCCGCGCCCCCCGGCACCTCGCCCCGGGGGCGGGGCGCCGGGGCGTTAAGCGGTCGGGGAACAGCCCGTCCGCGCGGCTGCACGCCGGTTAGCGTGTGGGCATGACATCTACGGTGACCTCTTCGGTGTTCGACCTCTCCGGCTTCGACCGCTCCGTCCGCCCGCAGGACGACCTCTACCGCCACGTCAACGGCACATGGCTGCGCCGGACCGAGATCCCCGACGACAAGCCGTCCGTGGGCGCGTTCATCGAGCTCCGGGACCAGGCGGAGGCCGCCGTGCGGGAGCTCATCACCCGGGCGCGGGCCGGGGACCCGGAGGCGATCGAGTCCAAGATCGCGAACCTCTACGCGTCCTTCATGGACGAGGAGCGGATCGAGGCGGCGGGCGCGCAGCCGCTGGCCCCGGACCTCGCCGAGATCGACGCGGTGGCGGACGTCCCCGGGCTGGTGCGCCACCTGGGCCGGATGATCCGCCGCGGCGCGGGCGGGCTCGTCGACGTGGACGTGGACGCCGACCCGGGCGACCCCGAGCGCCAGCTCGTGTTCGTGGGGCAGTCGGGGCTGGGCCTGCCCGACGAGGAGTACTACCGGGACGACCAGCACGCCGCGATCCGGGGGAAGTACCTGGAGCACGTGCGGACCATGCTGTCCCTGGCCGGGGTCGAGGAGGCCGAGGAGCAGGCCCGCGCGGTCGTGGAGCTCGAGACGCGGATCGCCGCCCACCACTGGGACAAGGTCTCGGTCCGCGACCTCACCAGGATGTACAACCCCATGGACTTCGAGGAGCTCGCGGCCTCCACCGAGGTGCTCGACTGGAGGATCCTGGCGGAGGGCGCGGAGCTGCCCGTCTCGGCGCTGCGCACCGTGGTCAACGCCCAGCCGTCCTTCTTCACCGGCGTCGAGGGACTGCTCGTCGACGAGCTGCTGCCGGCGTGGCGGGCCTGGGCCCGCTGGCACCTGGTCTCCGCCCGGGCGTCCTACCTCTCCACGGCGTTCGTGGCGGAGGACTTCGCGTTCTACGGCACCGTCATCTCGGGGACCCCCCGGCTCAAGGACCGCTGGAAGCGCGGGGTCGAGCTGGTCAACGGGGTGCTCGGCGAGGCCGTGGGCGAGCTCTACGTCGCGGCGCACTTCTCCCCGACCGCCAAGGAGCGGATGGACGAGCTGGTGGCGAACCTCCTGGAGGCCTACCGCGTCTCGATCACCGAGCTGGACTGGATGACGGAGGAGACCCGCCAGGAGGCGCTGAAGAAGCTCTCCCAGTTCACCCCCAAGATCGGCTACCCGGAGCAGTGGAAGGACTACTCCTCCCTGCGGATCGGCGGCGACGACCTCGTGGGCAACCGCATCCGGACCACGGAGTTCCGGCTCGCCGAGCTCGTCCGCAAGGCCGGCCGGCCGGTGGAGAAGCACGAGTGGCTGATGACCCCGCAGACGGTCAACGCCTACTACCACCCCCTGCGCAACGAGATCGTCTTCCCGGCCGCGATCCTCCAGCCCCCGTTCTTCGACGAGGACGCCGACGACGCCGTGAACTACGGCGCGATCGGCTCCGTGATCGGCCACGAGATCGGGCACGGCTTCGACGACAAGGGCTCGACGTGCGACGGCGACGGCCGGCTGCGCAACTGGTGGACCGACGCCGACCGCCGGGCCTTCGAGGAGCGCACCGCGGAGCTGGTGCGCCAGTACGACCGCCTGGTCCCGGAGCAGCTGCAGGACGAGGGGACGCACCTCAACGGCGAACTCACCCTCGGGGAGAACATCGGGGACCTGGGCGGTCTCACGATCGCCCACCGGGCGTGGCGGATGTCCCGGGAGACCGGCAGCGCCTTCGGTGCGGGGGAGCTGGTCGACGGCTACAGCCCCGAGCAGCGGCTCTTCCTGTCCTGGGCGTACGTGTGGCAGCAGAAGTCCCGTGACGAGGCCCTGCGCCACCGCATCGCCACGGACCCGCACTCCCCCAACGAGTTCCGGGCGAACCAGGTGGTGCGCAACGTCCCCGCCTTCTACGAGGCGTTCGGGGTCGTGGAGTCGGACGCGCTGTGGCTGCCCGAGGTGGAGCGCGTCCGCATCTGGTGAGCCGTGGGGGCCGGGCCGCCGCGCCGCGTCGGAGCGGCCCGGCAGCCGCGGGACCCCCGCGCGGCCGGAGGCCGGTCAGGGCAGCGGATAGTGGCCCGGGATGTGCACCTGGGTCGCGTAGCCGGCCACGGCCAGCGCGGCCGAGACCGGGACCAGCACGAGGACGGTGGTGTCCACCCTGCGCAGGGCCGCCGGTGCGGCGGGCAGACGGGCGGAGACCACCGGGAGCAGCGTCCCCGCGAGCAGCAGGGCCAGGGGGACGAAGTACCGGCCCTGCACCCCGTTGACGACCCCGGACTGCACGGGGGCGAAGCTCAGGTACAGCGTCCCGAAGACGGCCGCGACGTTGAGCAGCAGCACGGCGGCGAGACCCGCCGTGACCCGTCGCGGGACCGCGGCCCGGGGGGAGTGGAGGAACGCGGCGCCCAGCGCCACGAACCAGCACACCGCGCCCACGAACGGTCCGTTCACGTTCTCGCCGCGCCCGTAGCCCATCTGGCCGACGAAGCTCGCGGCATAGGTCCAGTCCAGGGTCAGGACGGTCCGCAGCGCCACGCCCAGGACGGCCACCGGCTCCCCGAGCACGAAGGCCAGCTGGTCACCGGGCCGGACGGTGTGCCGCTCCTCCGGGCCGCGGAGCAGGCCCATCGCCTCGGTCGTCCCCGCGGACAGCGCCGTCCACCACGCGAAGGCCGCGAGGGTCACCAGCAGGCACCCGCCGAGCAGCAGGGCCGCCCGGACCGGCCGGCCGTCGGCCCGGCGCGGCAGCGGGTACGCGCGCAGCGGGACGACGAGCAGCAGCAGCGACAGGATCACGTAGGTGGGCTTCATCAGCGGCAGGGCGACCGCGCTCGCGAGCAGCACCGCCAGCCCGGTGCGGGAGAGCGGCTCCCGGGACCGGTCCAGCACCGTGGCGCGCAGCACGAGCGCGGTGAACGTGAAGGCGACGGCGTTGGTGACCGAGTCCGCCGAGATCACCGCCGACTGGTAGAGGGCGGTGGGCAGCAGCGCCACGCAGAAGCCCACCCAGAGGAACCGGGTCCGCCGCAGGGCCCACAAGCCGGCCGCCGCCACCGCCGTGTACGACACGACCTGCAGCATCCGCATGAGGACCCACGTCCCGCCGACGCCGAGGTCCGCCGCGGCTCCGAGCCGCGCGCCGAGGGCCGCGGGCAGGTAGGGGACGGGCGAGTACGCGGCCGTGTTCGGGAACCAGGCCGTCGCCGACTCCCCGGCCAGGGGCTCGGCGAGCGCCTCGCGGCGCGCCTCGGACGGGACGAACAACGGGTCCGAGCGGTGCTCCGTGGACCTCGGCGGGCCCTGGAACTCGCGGATGAAGTCCGTCGCGGCGGCGGGGGAGGATCCCCCGTACACGGGGTACGGTCCGTCGTCCGGGAGCCGATCGGGGGCGAACCCGCCCTCGGACACCTGGTGGGCGCGGTGGAAGTGGGAGCCCTCGTCCGGACCCCAGGCCACGGGCACCAGCACGGCGAAGACGGTCCCGAACAGCAGGGACAGCCCGGCGAACAGCGCGACCACGGTGCGGGGACGGTCGATGGGCCCCACCACGTCCCCGGGCGCGCGGTCCGCGGCCGGGAGCGCCGTGCCCATCGGCTCAGTCCTCGTCGGCGGGCAGCAGCTCCGCGGGTCCGAACCGGCGGTTCGCGAGCACGGGCACGGTCTGCCGGACCTGCTCGATCCGCTCGCGCGTGACCTCGGCGCGCAGCACGGTCTCGTCCTCCCCCGCCTCGGCGACGACCACGCCGAGCGGGTCGAGGACGGCGGACCGCCCGACCGTGTGCTCGGAGCAGGTGTCCGCGGCCACGACCCAGACGGTGTTCTCGATCGCGCGGGCCTTGAGCAGCGCCTGCCAGTGGTCCACCTTGTGCTCGCCGGCGAACCAGGCGGCGGGCACGGTGAGCAGCTCCGCCCCGGCGTCGACGACGGCCCGGCAGATCTCCGGGAAGCGCAGGTCGTAGCAGGTGATCATGCCGACGCCCAGGTCGCCGATCCGCACCACGGCGACGCCCTTGTCCCCCGGGCGGATCCGGTCGGACTCCCGGTGGCTGAAGGCGTCGTAGAGGTGGAGCTTGCGGTAGGTGCCGAGGATCGCGCCCTGCGCGTCCACGGCCACGAGCGTGTTGTAGGGGCGGCCGTCGGCGGAGCCCTCGTAGCCGCCCGCGATCACGGCGGCACCGGTCTGCGCCGCCAGGAAGGAGAGCTGCTGGACGAACCCGGACCAGCCGCGCAGGACCAGCTCCTCGAAGTCCTCCCCGATGAGCCGCTCGGAGAACATGGCCTCCTCCGGGAACACCACCAGCTGCGCGCCGCCGGCCGCGGCCTCCTCGGCCAGCCGGCGCATGGTCCGCAGGTTCTCGGCCGTGTCCGCGGTGGGTGCGAACTGTCCGACGGCGATCTTCACGGGTGCTCTCCTCGGGGGTCGCGGGTGGAGCTCCCACTGTATCCGCCGCCGTCCGTGGCCGGACCCCGTGGCAGGATGGGGGCCGACACGACCGCGGACGAAGGGCAGGCGATGGGCGAGGAGCCGGAGACCCCGGGACGACGCCGGCTGACCGAGCGCGTGCTCGGCGGCGGGGAGGACCCCGACCCCCGGTTCACCCTGGCCAACGAGCGCACGTTCCTCGCCTGGATCCGGACCGCGCTCGCGTTCCTGGCCGGCGGGATCGCCATCGAGGCGTTCACCGCCGACCTCTTCGACGAGGGGATCCGGAAGTTCCTCGCGATCGTCCTGCTCCTGCTGAGCATGCTCGTCAGCGCGGGCGCCACGTTCCGCTGGATCGGGGTGGAGCGGAGCATGCGGCGCCAGGCCCCGCTGCCCCTGCCCCTGATCGCGCCGGTGCTCGCGGTGGGCGGGGCGATCGCGGCGGGCGTGCTCGTCGTCGTCGTCCTCCAGGGCTGAGATGCCGCGCCCGCAGATCCGCCGCCCTCCGGGACCCCCGGATCCTCCGCGGCCGCCGCACCGGGACCCCGGGCTGCAGCCGGAGCGGACGACCATGGCCTGGGGCCGGACCCTGATGTCCTTCGTGGTGGTCTCGGCGGTGTTCCTGCGCTGGCTGCCGCAGCACGGCCCGTTCGTGCTGGTGCTCTTCGGCGTGGCGGTGCTCACCGCGGGGGCCATCTACCTCACGCAGCGACCCCGCTACGTCCGCAGCGCCCGCGGGATCGTCGAGGAGCGCACGGCCCCCGAGGCCGGCGCGGTGCTGGCCACCTCGGTGGCCGTGCTGGCCCTCGGCGGCCTCGGCATCTGGGTGGTGCTGGTGCTGGTCTGAGCCCCTCCTCCCGGGCCGCCGCCCCGAGAACGCAGGTGCGGGCGGCCGGGGGCGCGCCGGGACGCGCGCCCCCGCGGGAGCGGGAAGGGCGGGTCAGTCGATGAGGTCGCGCACCACGATGGTGTCGTCGCGGTCCGGGCCCACGCCGATCGCGGACATCCGGGTCCCGCTCATCGACTCGAGCGCCTCGACGTAGGCCCGGGCGTTCGCCGGGAGGTCTGCGAGGGTGCGGCAGCCGGTGATGTCCTCGGTCCAGCCGTCGAAGTGCTCGAGGATCGGCCGGGCGTGGTGGAACTCGGTCTGGGTCATCGGCATCTCGTCGTGCCGGACGCCGTCGACGTCGTAGGCCACGCAGACCGGGATCCGCTCGATCCCGGTGAGGACGTCGAGCTTGGTGAGGAAGTAGTCGGTGAAGCCGTTGATCCGCGAGGCGTGGCGGGCCATCACGGCGTCGTACCAGCCGGTGCGGCGGGGACGGCCGGTGTTGACACCGAACTCGCCGCCGGTGGTGCGCAGCTGCTCGCCCATCTCGTCGAACAGCTCGGTGGGGAACGGCCCGGCGCCCACGCGCGTGGTGTAGGCCTTGATGATGCCGATCGCGCGGGTGATGCGGGTCGGGCCGATCCCGGAGCCCACGGACGCGCCGCCGGCCGTGGGGTTGGAGGACGTCACGAACGGGTAGGTGCCGTGGTCGACGTCGAGGAACGTCGCCTGGCCGCCCTCCATGAGGACCACCTTGCCCTCGTCGAGGGCCTGGTTGAGCAGGTAGGTCGAGTCCACGATCATGGGGGCGAGCCGGTCCGCGTAGTCCAGGAAGTACTCGACGACCTCGTCGACCTCGATGCCGCGCCGGTTGTAGAGCTTCACCAGCAGCTCGTTCTTCTGCCGCAGCGCGCCCTCGATCTTCTGCCGCAGGATCGACTCGTCCAGGACGTCCTGCACGCGGATGCCGAGCCGGCCGACCTTGTCCATGTACGTGGGACCGATGCCGCGGCCGGTCGTGCCGATCGCCCGCTTGCCGAGGAAGCGCTCGCTGACCTGGTCCATCGTCTGGTGGTACGGGGCCACGAGGTGCGCGTTCGCGGAGATCTGCAACCGGGAGGTGTCGGCGCCGCGGGCCTCGAGACCGTCGATCTCCTCGAAGAGGGCCTGGGGGTTGACGACGACGCCGTTGCCGATCACGGGGACGGCGTTGGGGCTCAGGATGCCCGCCGGCAGGAGCTTGAGCTCGAACTTGTCGCCGCCCACCACCACGGTGTGCCCGGCGTTGTTGCCGCCGTTGGGCTTGACCACGTAGTCCACGCGGCCCCCGAGCAGGTCGGTGGCCTTGCCCTTGCCCTCGTCGCCCCACTGGGCGCCGACGATCACGATTGCTGGCATTGAACGACTCTCCTGCCTGGATGACGCGGGACTTTCCCCGCGGGGCCCGGCGGAGGTGCATCCCGGCCGGGCACGACAACGCCCCTGCGTCGGCCCGCTCCCGCCCGCACGCCCGAGGCGGCGCGGCGCCGGCAGGAAAGGACCCAGGGGCTCGTACCGTGCAAGTCTAGCGGCCCGTGACCCGGGGCACGCGTCGGGGCGCGGCAGCGCTCAGGAGTCCTCGCCCGGGTCCCCCTCGGGGCGGCCCGCGGCGCCGGAGTCCGGCGCCGCGCCCGGGCGGTCGGGGTGGACGACGGCCGGGTCGTCGCGCCGCTCGATCTTGCCGGGCCCCGGGCGGTAGAGGCCGAAGTGGTCGGGATCGGCCAGCTCCCAGTCGTCGGCCCAGGTTCGCGGCGGCGCGGTGAGCAGCTCGCCGGGTTCCATCCAGTTGTAGATGTGGGCGTAGGAGCGGGTGGTCAGGTGGTCGACGCGCCGCCGGAGCATCTGCGGCGAGAGCTGCCGCATGTCGCTGCACCCCATCGAGGACATGATCTGCACCGCCTCGCGGACCGTGGCCCTGTGGTAGTTGTGCACCCGGTCCCCCTTGTCCTCCACGTGCAGGGCGCGCATCAGCCGCTTGTCCTGGGTGGCCACGCCCACGGGGCACGTGTTGGTGTGGCACTTCTGCGCCTGGATGCATCCGGTGGCCATCATCATGGCGCGGGCGCTCATCGTGAAGTCCGCGCCCTGGATCATCCGCTTCACGATGTCGGATCCGGAGGCGACCTTGCCCGCCGCACCCAGCTTGATCGGGGGGCGCAGCCCGACGCCGACCAGGGCGTTGTTCATCAGCATCAGGCCCTCGGTCAGGGGCGTTCCCACGTGGTCCTGGTACTCCAGCGGCGCCGCCCCGGTGCCGCCCTCGTTGCCGTCCACGATGATGTAGTCCGGGGCGACGTCCTCCTCGAGCATGGCCTTGCACATGGCCAGCACGTCCACGCGGGACCCGACGCACAGCTTGAAGCCGATGGGCTTGCCACCGGAGAGCTCCCGCAGCCGGCCGATGAAGCGCACCAGCTCCCGCGGGGTGGTGAACGCCGAGTGGCTGGCCGGGGAGATGCAGGTCACCCCCTCGGGGACCCCGCGGGCGCGGGCGATGTCGGCGGTCACCTTGGGCCCGGGCAGCACGCCCCCCAGACCCGGCTTGGCCCCCTGTGAGAGCTTGATCGTGACGGCCTTGACCTCGGGCAGACGGGACTTCTCCCGGAAGGCCTCCGGATCGAAGTCGCCCTCGGCGTCCCGGGTGCCGAAGTACCCCGACCCGATCTCCCAGACCAGGTCCGCGCCGTACTCGCGGTGGAACTCCGTCAGTCCGCCCTCGCCGGTCTCCTGGGCGAAACCGCCCAGGGCCGCGCCCTTGTTCATCGCCAGGACCGCGTTCTTCGACAGCGAGCCGAAGCTCATGGAGGAGATGTTCAGCAGGGACATCTCGTACGGCTGCGTGCAGCCGGGTCCGCCGAGCCGGACCCGCGGGGCCTCCTCCGGGGGCGGCACCGGCGCGGTGGAGTGCAGGAGGTACTCGTAGCCCATCCGGTTCACCTCGCGCTCGGTGCCGAAGGCCTTGTCCCCCATGGTGCCCTTGGCCCGGGCGTAGACCAGGGACCGCGTGTCGCGGTCGAAGGGCTTGCCGTCGAAGTTGCGCTCGATGAAGTACTGCTGGATCTCCGGGCGGATGGACTCCAGGAAGAAGCGCATGTGCCCCAGGATCGGGTAGTTGCGCAGGATCGAGTGCTTCGTCTGGACGACGTCCCACACCCCGACCACCAGCAGCACGAGGACCACCGGGACGAGGAGCCACCAGCCGTTGGACCCGAGGGAGGCGGCCAGGACCAGGAGCAGCGTCAGCACCAGGAGGAGCGCCAGCACCAGGAATCGCATCATGGGTCCGATCGTAGCCGCGCACCGCGTGGCGCACGTCACACCCGGCCGATGTCGTCACGCCCGTCGACCGGGGTCGCGGGGTCCGCGGTCAGGTCCCGTCCCGTGCGGGCCGCCGGGAGAGCAGCTCCTCGAGCCGCTCGTAGCCGTCGGCCATCCCGCTCTCCATGCCGGAGGCGGCCATGCCGTCCCGGGCCTCCTGGGAGGGGTGGACGACGTGGCCCCGCAGCCGGCAGCGGCCGTCCGCGAGCTCGTCGAAGCGGAGGAACTCCAGACTGACCACGTCCGGGTAGCCCCCGAACTCGAAGGTCTGCACGACCAGCTCGTTCTCGCGGACCGTGTGCAGCACGCCCCGGAAGGCGTAGGTGACGCCGTCCGGGCCGGTGTGGTGGTACTCGTAGGCCCCGCCGGACCGGAAGTCGTAGGAGGAGACGTCGATGTTCGTGCCGCGGGGACCGAGCCACTCCCGCAGCAGGGCGGGGTCCGCGTGGGCGCGGAAGACCTCCGCGACCGGGTGGTCGAGCTCGCGCTCGTAGTCGATGTAGGGAAGTCCGTCGGGGACGGTCAGGTGCAGAGGATGTCCCATGGTTCAGTCCTGGGTGTGCTCGCCGCGGTCTGCGGCTCGGGTGTCGAGCACGGCGTCGAGGCGGCGGAACTGCTCCTCCCGGACCAGCCGGTACCGGTCGATCCAGGCGGTGAGCGCCTCCAGCCGTGCGGGGTCCAGGTGGACGGGCCGGCGCTGGGCGTCACGGGTGCGCGTGACGAGCTGCGCCTGCTCGAGGACCTGGATGTGCTTCGAGACCGCCTGCTTGGTGATCGCGAAGGGTTCCGCCAGTTCGGTGACCGTGGCCGGGCCGCGGCTGAGCCGGGCGACGATGCGGCGGCGGACCGGGTCGGCGAGAGCCAGGAAGGCCCTGTCGAGGAGGTCGTCGTCGCCGGGGTCCACGGTGTTTGTCAACTGATTCCTTGATCAACCTGTTGGTTGTCCAAGACTAGATCGCCGGCACGGGCACGGCAAGGGCCGAGACCGGATCGTGACGGGGCAGGCGTCCCCGCCGGTCTGCGGCGGGCTCGCCGTGGACCGCCCCGCGGGACCCCGCCGTCCGTGCTGCGCCGCGTGCCGTGCGCCCGTGCTGCGCCGTGGCGTGCGGCTCGTGCGTCGCCGTGCGTCCGTGTTGCGCCATGTGACGCGGTGGTCGTCACAGTCGGGGCGTCGGCGTCTTCTGCGCGCCCGGACTTGGCCTCGCGGCGGGCAGCCGCTGGAATGGGTCCTGCATCTATCCAGAGCGGCCGAGAGACCTGGCTCGTCGACGCCGCAGCAACCATCCGCGCACCCCGCCACGGGGACGCGGAACGGTGCTCCCGCCAGGACCGATGGAGCTGTCGCTTCCCCCCGGGTCCGCCCCGGGAGGGTTGCCGCCCTCCCTCGGGGTGACCCTTGGAGGAAGAACGTGACACCACGCCCGATCGCCCGGCCGGCGCCGCCGTCCCTGTCCTACGAGCTGTACCCGCCCCGCAGCGCGGCCAGCGCCGACACGCTGCTGCGGACCATCGAGGAGCTCGAGCCGACCCGCCCCGACCACGTCGCGGTGACCTACAGCGGGGACGAGCAGCGCCGGGACAGCTCCCTCGCCCTGCTCGACCACCTCCTGGCCCGCACCTGCCTGCGGCCGCTGGCGCACCTCACCTGCGTCGGCAGCACGCGGGCCGAGCTGGAGGACACCGTGGACACCCTGGTCCGGCGCGGCGTCCGGGGCGTCCTGGCCCTGCGCGGCGACCTGGACCCGGGGGCCGAGCCCGGCGAGCTCCCGAACGCCGGCGACCTCGTGGAGCTCGTGCGCGAGGTCGAGCAGCGCCACGGCGCGGCCCTGGCGGCCGGCCGGCTCGCCGTGGGCGTCGCCGCGTACCCGTCCCGGCACCCGGAGTCCCCGTCGTTCCGGCACGACATCGAGGTGCTGCTCGCCAAGCAGCGCGCGGGGGCGGACTTCGCGATCACCCAGGTCTACTTCCGCCCGCAGCGCTACGAGCGCCTGGTCGCGGCGGCGCGGGCGGCCGGGGTGAGCATCCCGATCGTCCCGGGGATCATGCCGGTCACCGACCCGCGGCGGCTGCGCACCCTGTGCCGTCTGGCCGGCCTGGCGCCCCACCCCGGATTGGCCGCCGCGCTCGAGGACGCACCCGGGCCCGCCGAGCGGCACCGCGCGGGCGTGGCCTTCGCGGCCCGGCTCGCCCGCGCGGCCCTGGACGCCGGCGCGCCCGGGCTGCACCTCTACACCTTCAACGAGCACCGGGCCGCGCTCGACCTGCTCGAGCGCGTGGACCTGCCCCGCGTCCCGCACGTTCCCGTCCCGCTCGACGACCTGCTCGACGACCTGCTGCTCCCCGCCTGAGCACGCAGGTCCCCACCGTTCCGCACGACCCCACGCCACCTTCTCAGGAGACCACCGTGAGCACCCAGCAGACCACGTTCCCCATCGCCGTTCCGCCCGCCGTTCCGTCCGCCTTTCCGTCCGCCACCATCACCGGCTACCCCCGGATCGGCCGCCGCCGCGAGCTCAAGAAGGCCCTCGAGGCCTACTGGGCCGGGCGCTCGGGCCGCGACGCGCTCGAGTCGGCCGCCGCCGAGCTGCAGCTGGCCACCTACCGCCGGCTCGTGGAGCTCGGCCTCGGCGCGCAGGACTCGTCCCTGCCGGCGGCGTTCCCCCTCTACGACCAGGTGCTGGACACCACCGTGGCCCTCGGCGCGGTCCCGTCCCGCTTCGCCGACCTCGCGGACCCCGACGGCCGCCTCGACCTCGACGCGAGCTTCGTGCTGGCCCGCGGCGACGCCGGGCGCGCTCCCCTCGAGCTGACCAAGTGGTTCGACACCAACTACCACTACCTGGTCCCCGAGATCGGCCCGGGCACCCCGTTCCGCGCCACCGCCGACCGGCTCGTGGCCGACGTCCGCCGCGCCGCCGCGCACGGCTTCACCGTCCGCCCGGTCCTCGTGGGCCCGGTGTCCTTCCTCCTCCTGGCCAAGGCCGACGACGACGCCCCCGCCGGCTTCGACCCGCTGCAGCGGCTCCCCGACCTGCTCCCGGTGTACGCGCAGCTGTTGCGGGACCTCGCCGCGGCCGGCGCGGACTGGGTGCAGCTCGAGGAGCCGGCCCTCGTGGCGGACCAGCACGTGCCCACCGAGGAGCTCGCCCCGTCCGTGTGGGACGCCTACACGACGCTGACCGCCGTGACCGGGCGCCCGCAGCTGTTCGTGACCACCTCCTACGGCTCCCCCGGGCCGCTGCTGCACCCCCTGGCCTGCTCCGGCGTGGAGGCGCTGCACCTCGACCTCGTCGAGGGCGCGGCCCCGACGACCGAGGAGCTGGAGTTCTTCCAGGGCGAGGACTCCGCCGTGCTCGTGGCCGGGGCCGTGGACGGGCACAACGTGTGGCGGGCCGATCTGGGCGGCCGGCTCGCCCGGCTCGGGGAGCTGGCCAGCGGGGGCGCCCGGGTGTCCGTGGCCAGCTCGACCTCGCTGTTCCACGTCCCGCACGACGTCGCCGAGGAGACCGGGCTGGACCCGCTGCTGCGCAGCTGGCTCGCGTTCGCGGACCAGAAGGTCGGCGAGGTCGTCACCCTCGCCCGCGGCCTCGCCGACGGCGAGGAGTCGGTCGCCGGGCAGCTGGCCGAGGCGGCCGAGGCCCGTCGCACCCGCGAGGGGGCGGCGGGGGTCCGCGACGCGGCCGTCCGGGGGCGCGCGGCGTCGCTGAGCGCCGCGGAGATCGGACGGTCCCCGGCGGAGGTCCGCCGGATCGCGCAGGAGGGCCGGTCCTTCACGGCGTCGGGCCCGCTCCCCCCGCTGCCCACCACCACGATCGGCTCGTTCCCGCAGACCCCCGAGGTCCGTGCCGCCCGCGCCCGGCACCGGGCCGGACGCCTTCCGGACGCCCGGTACGACGAGTTCCTGCGCGAGGAGATCGAGCGGGTCGTGCGGCTGCAGGAGGAGCTGGGCCTGGACGTGCTGGTGCACGGCGAGCCCGAGCGCAACGACATGGTCCAGTACTTCGCCGAGCACCTCGACGGCTTCGCGACCACCGTCCACGGCTGGGTGCAGTCCTACGGCTCCCGCTGCACCCGCCCGTCGATCCTGTGGGGCGACGTCAGCCGGGAAGGCGAGGGCCTGCGCGGCGAGGCGTTCACGGTGCCGTGGATCGGCCACGCCCAGTCCCTCACCGACCGGCCGGTCAAGGGCATGCTGACCGGACCGGTGACGATCCTCGCGTGGTCCTTCGTGCGCGACGACCAGCCGCTCGGGGAGACGGCGAACCAGGTGGCGCTCGCGCTGCGGGACGAGGTCGCGGACCTCGAGGCCGCCGGGATCGGGATCATCCAGGTGGACGAGCCGGCGCTGCGGGAGCTCCTGCCCCTGCGGCGGGCCGACCAGCAGGCCTACCTCGACTGGTCGGTGGACGCGTTCCGCCTGGCCACCTCGGGGGTGCGGGACGGGACCCAGATCCACACCCACCTGTGCTACTCGGAGTTCGGCGAGGTGGTCGGCGCGATCGACGGCCTGGACGCCGACGTCACGAGCATCGAGGCGGCCCGGTCCCGGATGGAGGTGCTCACCGACCTCGAGGCCGCCGGCTTCTCCCGGGGCATCGGCCCGGGCGTGTGGGACATCCACTCCCCGCGCGTGCCCTCCCGGGAGGAGGTCGAGCAGCTGCTCGAGCGGGCCCTCGAGCACGTCCCGGCGCGGACCCTGTGGGTCAACCCGGACTGCGGCCTGAAGACCCGCGGCTACGAGGAGACGAAGGCGTCGCTGGAGCACCTCGTGGCGGCGGCCCGGACCGTCCGCGAACGCGTGGTCCAGCCGGCGGGCCGGCCGCTGATCGTCCAGCACGGCACGCGCGGCTGACCCCGGGCACACCGTTCGACCCGCGGGTGCCCGCGTGACCACGAGGGTTCGTGGTGACGCGGGCACCCGGGGGTCACGGGGCGGAGGCGCCGACCGCCGCGGCGCCGGCGTCCCGGCCGGTCCGCCCGGCCAGCAGGGCGAACGGGCCGCCGGCCCCGCGCAGCTCGCGCGGCGCGCCGCGCTCGGCGATGCGGCCGCCCGCGAGCACCACCACCTGGTCGGCGTTCTCGACCGTGGAGAGCCGGTGGGCGATGGTCAGGGTGGTGCGGTCGGCGGCCAGCCGGTCGAGGGCCTCCTGGACCTGCGCCTCGGTGGTGTTGTCCAGCGCGCTGGTGGCCTCGTCGAGGACCAGCACGGGCGGGTTGCGCAGCACGGTCCGCGCGATGGCCAGGCGCTGCTGCTCCCCGCCGGAGAAGCGGTGGCCGCGGGCGCCGACCACCGTGTCCAGCCCGTCCGGCAGGCCGGCGACGGTGTCGGCGATGCGCGCGGCGCCCAGGGCGCGCCACAGCTCGGCGTCGGAGGCGCCGGGATCGGCGAGCAGGAGGTTGGCGCGCACCGTGGCGTGGACCAGGTAGGTCTCCTGGGAGACGACGCCCACGATCCGGGCGAGGTCCGCCGGATCGATGTCCCGCACGTCGACGCCGTCGATCGTCACCCGCCCCGCCGTGACGTCGTTGAGCCGCGGCAGCAGGGAGCCGAGGGTGCTCTTCCCGGATCCGGTGGGCCCGACGACCGCCGTGGTGGTGCCCGCCGGCAGCACCAGGTCGACGTCGTGCAGGACGTCGGCCCCGTCGTCGTAGGCGTAGCGCACGCCCTCGTACCGGACCTCCCCGCGCACGGCGGCCGGGTCCAGCCGGACGGGAGCGGCGGGCGGGACGATCTGCGGCTCGAGGTCGAGGTACTCGAAGATCCTGCTGAAGAAGGCGAGCGCGGACACCCACTGCACACCGATGTTCAGCAGACCCATCACGGGCCGGAAGACGGCCCCCTGCAGCGCGGTGAAGGCCACGAGGGTGCCGATGGTCATCCCGCCGCCGGTGGCCGGGAAGCCGGCGGCCAGGTAGATCACGGCGGGGATCGCGGCGAAGACGATCTGCATGGTGGCCATCCGCCAGCGCCCGGCCAGCTGGCTGCGCAGCTCCAGGTCCACGAGGCGGTCGGAGCGCTCCGTGAAGCGGGCCGCATCCCGTGCGGTGGTGCCCAGGGTCTTGGCGAGCCGGACCCCCGAGACGGACAGGCCCTCCTCGACCTGGGTGTGGAGCGCCGCGAGCTCCCGCTGGCGCTCCTCGGTGACGTCCCGGCGGATCAGCGCGACGCGGCGCGAGATCCAGACCGCCGGCGGCAGCACGAGCAGGGAGACGAGGCTCATCGACGGGGAGAGCGCCACCATGGCCACGGCGGTCGCCACGGCGGTGGTGAGGTTGGACGCCACCCCCGTGGCGGAGCTCGTGACCACGGACTGCATCCCGGCGATGTCGTGCGTCAGCCGCGACTGCACCTCCCCGCCCCGGGTCCTGGTGAAGAACCCCAGGGACTGGGCCTGCAGGTGGGTGAAGAGCTGCACGCGCAGCGCGTGCATGACCTGCTGCCCCATGGTGGTGGCCATCCAGGTCTGGACCACGCCGATCACGGAGGTCAGCGCCGCGACCCCGACCATCGAGGCGGTGAGCACCAGCAGCAGGCGGGTGTCCCCGTCCGGCAGGGCGTCGTCGATGACGCCGCGGACCAGGAACGGCTGGGCGAGGTTGACGACCGAGGACGCGGTGATGAGCCCGACGACGAGCGCGATCGTGCCCCGGTGCGGGGCGAACAGCGCCGCGATCCGGCGCACGCTGACGGGGTGCCGGGCGAGCTGCCTGCGGTCCGCGGGGTCCGGGCGGGCGGGCCGGTTGCCGCCTCCGCCACCAGAACCGCCGCCGGAACCGCCGCCGGAACCGCCGCCGGAACCGCCGCCGGGGCCGGCACCGGGCAGCACGCCGGGCCCCTCGCCCGGGGCGCCGGCGGCGTGGGCGGCGGATGCGCGGACGCGTCCGGGGTGCTGGGTGGTCGCCATGGGGTCCTCCTCGGGAACTATCAAGGAGGTTACCTCTCTATGAGGGAACCTGCAATGCGGTTAGGATGACGCCATGCCCTACGACGATCCCGATCCGGCCCGACTCGGGGACCTGCTGCACGCGGTCTTCCGCCGCCTGCGCCGTCGGTGGGCCGAGCAGCTGGCCCCCTTCGGGCTCACCCCCCACCAGTTCCGGGCGCTCGACGCCCTCGCCGGGTGCGCGGGTGGGCCGGAGCACCGGCACGGCCCGGCCGAGAGCTGCCGCCACGGCGGCGGGCCCGGAAGCCTGCGCGTGAAGGACCTCGCCGACGTCCTGCGCATCGCCCCCCGCTCCGCCACGGAGGTGGTGGACCTGCTCGAGGGGAAGGGGCTCGTGGAACGGGTGCCGGACCCCTCCGACCGGCGCGCCACGCTGGTGGCGCTGACGCCCCGGGGTGCCGCCCTGCGCGAGCAGGTCCGGGAGGACCGGCGCCGGGAGTCCGACGTGTACTTCTCGCGGCTGGACCCGCAGGACCGGGTCGAGCTGGAGCGGCTGCTCCGCCTGCTCACCACGGACGGCCCGGCCGCGGGCTGAGTTCCCGCGGGACGCCCGCCGGAGCTCAGTCCAGCTGCGCCGGCAGGTCCGGGAAGGCCTCCGCCACGCCGGCGTGCCGGATGCTCCCGGCGGCCGTGTTGAGCCCGGCCGCGAATCCCGGGTCGGCGGCCAGGGCCTCCTCCGGGCCGCGGGCCAGGCGCCGCAGATACGGGGTGGTGGCGTTGGCGAGGGCCCGGCTCGCGGTGCGCGGCACGGCGCCGGGCATGTTCGCCACGCAGTAGTGGGTGATGCCGTCCACCTCGAACGTCGGGTCGTCGTAGGTGGTCGGGTGCGAGGTCTCGAAGCACCCGCCCTGGTCGATGGCGACGTCCACGAGCAGGGCGTGGTCGTGCAGGACCCCGAGGTGCTCCCGGCGCACGAGCTTGGGCGCCGCCGCCCCCGGGACGAGCACCGCCCCGATCACCACGTCGGCGCCGGCGATCTCGTCCTCGAGCACGTGCTCGTCGCTCATCAGCACGCGGGCCCGGTGCCCGAGCAGGTCGGTGAGCTCCCGGATCCGCGGGCCGCTGGCGTCCAGCACCGTGACGTCCGCCATCAGGCCCGAGGCCATGAGGGCGGCCTGGGTGCCCACGGCCCCGCCGCCGATCACCACGACCTTCGCCGCCGCGACGCCGGGCACCCCGCCCATGAGCAGCCCGGGGCCGCCGGCATTGGACTGCAGGTGGTGGGCGGCGGACTGCGCGGCGAGCCGGCCCGCGATCTCGGACATGGGCTGCAGCAGCGGCAGGACCCGGCCGGAGCGCACGGTCTCGAAGGCCACGGCGGTGGTGCCCGCCCCGATCAGCGCCTCGGTCAGCGGCCGGTCGGCGGCCAGGTGCAGGTAGGCGAAGAGCGTGAGGTCGGGGCGCAGGAGCTCGTACTCCTCGGCCACCGGCTCCTTCACCTTGACGAGCAGCTCCGCCCGCTCCCACACGGCGGAACGGTCCGCCACCTCGGCTCCCGCGGCGGCGTAGGCGTCGTCGTCGAACCCCGAGCCCTCCCCCGCGCCGGTCTCCACGAACACCTCGTGGCCGTCCCGCACGAGCTGGGTCACCCCGGCGGGCACGAGGCCCACCCGCTGCTCGGCCGGCTTGATCTCCCTGGGAACTGCTACGCGCATGATCGGCGTCCTCCTCCTGTCGCGGCCCGCTCGTCCCGCGCCCGCGGCGACGGTGCCGCGGGCCCGATCGCCCCCCTCACGGGGAGCGGACGTAGCCGGCGTCCTTGTCCACCTCGTTGAGCAGCGGGTCCCCGGCGCGCCAGCGCCGCAGGTTCGCCTCGAACTGGGCCGCGAGCTCGTCCCGCCACCCCTCGACGTCACCGCACATGTGCGCGGACACGTGCACGTCGTCCATGTCCCAGAACGGGTGGTCCGGCGGGAGGGGCTCGGTCTCGAACACGTCCAGGGTCGCGGCGGCCGGGCGTCCCGCGCGCAGGGCCTCGACCAGGGCGCCCTCGTCCACCAGCTGACCTCGGCCCACGTTCACGAGGTGCGCGTGCGGCCGCATGGCCGCGAGCACCCGGGCGTCCACGATCCCGCGGGTCTGCGCCGTCAGGGGCGCGGCGAGCACCACGTGGTCGGCCCACCCGACGTGCTCGGCCAGCTCGGCGGAGGCGACCACGGTCCCGAGGTCGGGGTCCTCGGTCCGGGGGGTGCGCCCGGCGCCGCGGACGTCCATCCCCACGGCCCGCAGCAGGCGGGCGGTCTCGCGGCCGATCCCCCCGGTGCCGACCACGAGGGCCGTGGACCGCTGGGTGCGCCGCAGTTCCCGGTGCACCCAGCGGTGCTCGCGCTGCAGGGCCTTGCTGCGGTGCAGCTGCTTGTCCCGGGCGAGGACGGCCGCGAGGACGAACTCCGCGATGGGCCGGTCGAAGACGCCGTGGGCGTTGGTGAGACGGACGCCGGAGGAGCGCAGCGCCGGGAACAGCATGGCGTCCACGCCGGCGGCGGCCACGTGCACCCAGCGCAGTCCCGTCGCGGCGTCCCACGCCTCGGCGAGCGCGTCGGAGAAGAAGTCCCACAGGAGCAGCACCTCGGCCGGGCGCCGGCCGTCCGTGCCCGCCAGGGCGGCGGCGAGCCCGTCGCGCGTCACCACCGTGACGTCGGCGAGGGCGCGCAGCGCGGCCTCGTTGGCGGGCGGGGGCGTGCCGTCGGCGGTCAGCACGACGACCCGTGGCGGCTCCTGCGCGGTGCTCATGGGCCCACCCTACGGGTCCGGTCCGATTGTTGACAATCTGCCGGGGCTGTTCCCATGATGAGCCATGACCTCACTGAGCCCGCTCCTGAAACAGGCGACACCGGTCGTCGTCGACTCCGCCCGCGGGTGCTGGATCTCCGGCACGGACGGGCGGGACTACCTGGACTTCACCACCGGGATCGGGGTCACCAGCACGGGCCACTGCCACCCCCGGGTGGTCGAGGCGGCCCGGGAGCAGGTCGGGCGGATCATCCACGCCCAGTACACGACCGTGATGCACCCGCCGCTGCTCGAGCTCACCGAGAAGCTGGGCGAGGTCCTGCCCCCCGGCCTCGACTCCGTGTTCTACGCCAACTCCGGCTCCGAGGCGGTCGAGGCCTCCGTCCGGCTCGCCCGGATGGCCACCGGCCGCCCCAACGTGGTGGTCTTCCAGGGCGGCTTCCACGGCCGCACGGTGGCCGCGGCGACCCTCACCACCGCGGGCACCCGGTTCTCCGCCGGGTTCTCCCCGCTCATGGGCGGGGTGCACATGGCCCCGTTCCCCTACGCCCACCGCTACGGGTGGGACGAGGCGACCACCGTGGAGTTCGCCCTCAAGGAGCTGGACTACCTCCTGGTGACGCGCACCGCGCCGCAGGACACCGCGGCCTTCCTCATCGAGCCCGTGCTCGGCGACGGCGGCTACCTGCCCACCCCGCCGGCCTTCCTCGAGGGACTGCGGGAGCGGGCGGACCGGCACGGGATCCTGCTGGTCCTGGACGAGGTGCAGGCCGGGGTCGGACGGACCGGGCGGTTCTGGGGGCACCAGTTCGCGGACGTGGTCCCGGACGTGCTCATCACCGCGAAGGGCCTGGCCTCCGGCTTCCCGATCTCCGCGATCGCGGCGCCGACCGCGCTGATGGAGCGGGGCTGGCCCGGCTCGCAGGGCGGCACCTACGGGGGCAACGCCGTGGCCGCCGCCGCGGGCTGCGCCACCCTGGACGTGGTGCGGGACGAGGGGCTCGTCGAGAACGCCCGGGTGCGCGGGGACCAGCTGCAGGCGGGGCTGCTGCCCCTGCAGGAGCGGTTCCCCGGGATCAGCGACGTCCGCGGCCGGGGCCTGATGCAGGGCATCGAGTTCGCGCAGGAGGACGGCTCCCCGGACGCCGCCGCCGCCCTCGCGGTGCAGCAGGCCACCACGGGCCACGGGCTGCTCACGCTGACCTGCGGGCCGACCGGCAACGTGGTCCGGCTCATCCCCGCCCTGGTGGTCTCCGAGGAGGAGATCCGCACCGGCCTCGAACGCTTCGAGGCGGCCCTGACCGAGGCGCTCGGCGGGTCCGCGGGGACGGCGTGAGCACCGCCTCCCGCCCCGTCCCGGCCGGACGCGCCGCCGACCCCCGGGCCGCGGCGGAGGACGCGGCCGTGACCGAGGACGGGACCGCGGCGGGGAGCGGGGCCGCGACCGGGGGCGCCGCCCGCGCGGGCACCCGCACGGCGGGCGACGACGAGCTCGGCCGGCGCCTGCACGGTGCCGGCCTCGACGCCGACACCGGGTCCCGCCGGCTCGCGGAGTACGCCTACGACGCGTCCAACTACCGGGTGCTCCCCCGGGCCGTGGTCTTCCCCCGCTCCGCCGCGGACGTCGCCGCGGCGCTGTCGGTGTGCCGGGACCTGGGCGTGCCGGTGACCAGCCGGGGCGGCGGCACCTCGATGGCCGGCAACGCCGTGGGTGCCGGGCTGGTCCTCGACCTCTCCCGGCACCTGCGCCGGATCGGCGCCGTGGACGAGGACGCCCTGACCGTGGACGTCGAGGCCGGCGCGGTGCTCTCCGTGCTCGCCCGCGAGGTGGAGCGGCGCACGGACGGGCGGCTGACGTTCGCCCCGGACCCGTCCTCCCGCACCCGCGCCACGGTGGGCGGGTCCATCGGCAACGACGCCTGCGGCAACCACTCGGTGCGCTACGGGCGCACGAGCGACCACACCGTGGAGATCGACCTCGTCACCGCCGACGGCGCCCGCCTCACCGCCGGGCCCGGAGGGCTGCGCGCCACCGACCCGGCGGACGACGTCTCCGCCCGGCGGGCCGGGGAGCTCGCGGGGGCCCTGCGGGACGTGGCCGCCGCCCACCTCGCCGAGCTGCGCGTGGAGCTCGGCCGGATCCCGCGGCAGGTCTCCGGCTACCACCTCCAGCACCTGCTGCCCGAGCGCGGCTTCGACGTCGCCCGCGCGCTCGTCGGCTCCGAGGGGACCTGGGCCGTCGTCGTCGGGGCCCGCATGCGCCTGGTGCCCCGCCCCCGCAGCGCGCTGCTGCTGTGCCTCGGCTACGAGGACGTGGTCGAGGCGGCCCGGGACGTGCCGGCCCTGCTCGCGGAGAACCCGGCCGCGGTCGAGGGGATCGACGACAAGATCGTCGCCACGATGCGCTGGCGCCGCGGCGCGGACGCCGTCGCCGCGATGCCCCGCGGCGGCGCCTGGCTCTACGTCGACCTCGACGGCGACGATCCCGACGAGGTGCGGGAGCGCGCCGAGGCCCTGCTCGAGCGGCTGCTGCGTGAGGGCCACGCCCTCGACGGGCGGACCGTGCCGGACCCGGTCGAGCGCACCTCCCTGTGGCGCGTCCGGGAGGACGGGGCCGGGCTGTCCTCGCGGCTGGCCCCGGACGCCGCACTGGGCCGCAGCGAGTCCTGGCCCGGCTGGGAGGACTCGGCCGTGGCCCCGGAACGGCTCGCCGACTACCTCGCCGACCTCCGGGCCCTGCTCGACCGGCACGGCCTCGACGGCGTGGTCTACGGCCACTTCGGCGCGGGGTGCCTGCACATCCGGATCACCTACGACCTGCGCTCGGACGAGGGGCGGGCCGTGTTCCGCACCTTCACCGAGGACGCCGCACGGCTCGTCGTGGCGCACGGCGGGTCCCTCTCCGGCGAGCACGGGGACGGCCGGGCCCGCTCGGAGCTGCTGGCCCTCATGTACTCCCCGCGCGTGCTCGGCGCCTTCGCCGCCGTGAAGCGGGCCTGGGACCCGCACGGGCTGCTCAACCCCGGCGTGCTCGTGGACCCGGCCCCGCTCACCGCGGACCTCGCCCTCGAGGGCGTGCCGCAGCGGGAGTGGCGGACCTCGTTCCCGCTCGGGGAGCTGCGCGCCGGGGACGACCGGCAGGACCCGTTCGTGCACGCCGTGCAGGGGTGCATCGGGGTGGGCCGCTGCCGCTCGGACACCGGCGGCGTGATGTGCCCCAGCTACCGGGCCACCCTGGACGAGCGGGACTCGACCCGGGGCCGGGCCCGGGTCCTCCAGGAGATGGTGCGCACCGCCCCCGACCAGGACGCGGGCTGGCGCTCGCAGGACGTGCGCGAGGCCCTGGACCTGTGCCTGTCCTGCAAGGCGTGCGCCACCGACTGCCCCGCGGGCGTGGACATGGCCACGTACAAGTCCGAGTTCTTCGACCACTTCTACCGGCGGCGGCTGCGCCCCTTCAGCCACTACAGCCTGGGCCGGCTCCCCCGGTGGCTGGGCCTCACCGGGCGGATCCCCCGCCTGCTCAACGCGGCGCTGCGGGACCGCCCCGCCACCCGGCCCCTGCTGCGGGCGGCGATGCGGGCGGCGGGGCTGACCCCCGAGCGGCCGCTGCCGCGCTTCGCCGGGGCCGCCGACTGGATCCGCCAGGTCGCCGGCGCCGGGGTCTCCCGCCCCGGCACGGGCACGGGCGAGGCCGTCCTGTTCGTGGACAGCTTCACCCGGGGCTTCCGCCCCGAGGTGGCCGGCGCCGCGGCGCGCGTCCTGGCCGGGTCCGGTCGCCCCGTCGAGTGCGCGCCGGACGCGTGCTGCGCGCTGACGTGGATCTCGACCGGGCAGCTGGGCGCCGCGCAGAAGATCCTGCGGCGCACGGTCGAGGCGCTCGACGACGGGACCGCGCGCCCCGTCGTCGTCGTCGAGCCGTCCTGCGCCGCGACCCTGCGCCACGACCTGCCCGGGCTCGTCCCCACGGACGCGGCCCGCCGGGTGGCCGCCCGGGTGCGCAGCTTCGCCGAGCACGTCACCGAGCTCGCCGGGCGCGGGGAGCTACCGGCCCCCGGCGCGCCGCTGCCGCCGTCCGTGGTGGTCCAGACCCACTGCCACGAGTACTCCGCCTTCGGCGCCGCGGTCCAGCGCCGGGCCCTGGCCGCGGCCGGGGTCGGCGAGGTCCGGGAGGCCACCGGCTGCTGCGGGGTGGCCGGGAACTTCGGCTTCGAGGCCGCCCACTACGAGGTCAGCCTCGCCGTGGCCGAGCAGGCCCTCGCGCCGGCCCTGCGGGCCACGGAGGACTCCGTGCCCGTGCTCACCGACGGCTTCTCCTGCCACGAGCAGGTCCGCCACCTGCGTCCCGACCGGCCCGGGCGGCACCTCGCGCAGCTCCTCGACCCCCGCCCCGATCCCCGCACCGACGACAGCACTCTCCTCCGCACCGATCCCGACCGGAAGGACACCCCGTGACCACCTCCGCCGCCACCCCCACCACCGCCTCCGACGACGTCCTGCGCCGCTCCCGGGAGGCCGTCGCCGGTGTCAGCACCGGGGTCTTCATCGACGGCTCCTGGTCCGAGGCCGCCTCCGGCCGCCGCTTCGACGTGGTGGACCCCGCCACCGAGGAGGTCGTGGCCACGGTCGCGGACGGCGGCCCCGAGGACGCCGCGCGCGCGATCGAGGCCGCCGGGCGGGCCCAGAAGGACTGGGCCCGCACCGCGCCCCGCGAGCGCGGGGAGATCCTGCGCCGGGCCTACGACCTGATCATGGCCCGGCAGGACGAGCTGGCGCTGGTGATGTCCACGGAGATGGGCAAGCCCCTCGCCGAGGCCCGGGGGGAGGTCGCCTACGCCGCCGAGTTCTTCCGCTGGTTCTCCGAGGAGGCCGTGCGGATCGGTGGGGACATGACCGTCTCCGGGGACGGCAGGACCCGCATCCTGGTGTCCAAGGAACCGGTGGGGCCCTGCGTGCTGGTCACCCCGTGGAACTTCCCGCTGGCCATGGGCACCCGCAAGATCGGCCCGGCCGTCGCGGCCGGGTGCACGATGGTGTTCAAGCCCGCGAACCTCACGCCGCTGTCCTCCCTCGCGCTCGTGGACGTCCTCGTCGAGGCCGGCCTGCCGCCGGGGGTGCTCAACGTGGTGTGCACCTCCACGGCGTCCTCGGTGGTCGGGCCCTGGATGTCCTCGGGGATCGCCCGCAAGATCTCCTTCACCGGCTCCACGGAGGTGGGGGTCCGCCTGCTCGAGCAGGCCGCCCAGCACGTCATGCGCTCGTCCATGGAACTGGGGGGCAACGCCCCCTTCATCGTGTTCGAGGACGCCGACCTCGACGAGGCGGTCGAGGCCGCGATGACCGCCAAGATGCGCAACATGGGCGAGGCGTGCACCGCCGCGAACCGCATGTTCGTCCACCGCTCCGTGGCGGAGGAGTTCTCCGCGCGCCTCGCCGGGCGCATGGGCGCCCTCACCGTGGGACACGGCGTGGCCGACGGCACCCAGGTGGGCGCCCTGGTCGAGGAGAAGGCCCTGGTCAAGGTCGAGGAGCTCGTGGACGACGCCGTGACCCGGGGCGCGAGCGTGCTGTGCGGAGGCGGCCGGCCGGAGGGCCGGGGCTGGTTCTACTCCCCCACCGTCCTCTCCGGGGTCAGTCCCGAGGCGGACCTCATGTCGCAGGAGATCTTCGGGCCGGTGGCGCCCGTGGTGCCGTTCGACTCCGAGGAGCAGGTGCTCGGATGGGCCAACGACACCCCGTGGGGCCTCGTGGGCTACCTCTTCACCCGTGACGTGGACCGCAGCTTCCGGGTCAGCGAGGCCCTCGAGGTCGGCATGGTCGGGGTCAACACGGGACTGGTCTCCAATCCGGCAGCGCCCTTCGGCGGGGTCAAGGCCTCCGGGCTGGGCCGCGAGGGGGGCCGCGTGGGGATCGAGGAGTTCCTCGAGACGAAGTACACGGCGGTGCCCCGTGGCCGATGAGCGAGTGGCCGACCTGGCCGCACCCGAAGGGCCCGTGGACCTCGTGGCCGGTCCCGACGTCCGCCCCGCCCTGTTCGCCGACGAGGAGTACGCCGCGCGGCTGCGCGCAGTCCGGGCGAGGATGACGGAGCAGGGCCTGAGCGCCCTGGTCGTGACCGACCCGGCGAACCTGTTCTACCTGACCGGCTACGACGCCTGGTCCTTCTACACCCCGCAGCTGCTGTTCGTGCCCGCGGAGGGCGACCTGCTGCTGTTCCTGCGCGAGATGGACGCCAACGGCGCGTTCCGCACGGCCCGGCTGCACCCGGAGCAGATCGTCGGCTACCCCGAGCGCTACGTGCACCGCCCGCACCTGCACCCCTTCGACTGGGTGGCGTTCGCCCTGCGCCGCCGCGGCCAGGTCGCCCCGGCCGCCCGGGGGTGCGTGGGCCTGGAGATGGACTCCCACTTCTTCTCGCCCAAGGGCTACCGCTCCCTGGTCAACGCGCTCCCGGAGTGGACGCTCGTGGACGCCTTCGACATCGTCAACTGGGTGCGCGCCGTGAAGTCCCCCGCGGAGATCCAGTACATGCGCACGGCCGCCCGCGTCACCACCGCCGCGATGCAGGCCGCGATCGACACCATCGAGCCCGGGGTCCCGCAGTACCGGGTCGCGGCCCAGATCGCCCGGGCCCAGGCCGAGGGGGTCGACGGCGCGTGGGGGGACTTCCCCGCCATGGTCCCGATGCTGCCCACCGGGGCCTCCGCCGACACCCCGCACCTCACCTGGTCGGACCGGGTGCTGCGGGAGGGCGACGCCGTGGTGGTGGAGCTGGCCGGGGTGCACCGGCGCTACCACGTGCCGCTTGCCCGCACGGTCATGCTCGGACCGCCCACCGCCGAGCTGGGCCTGCTCGAGGAGGCCGTCGCCTCCGGGCTCGAGGCCGTGCTCGACGTCACCGCCGCGGGCGTCCCCGTGCGCGAGCTCGCGAGCACGTGGAACTGGGCGATCGCGGAGTTCGGGCTCGAGAAGCCCAGCCGGCTCGGCTACTCCGTGGGCATCGGCTATCCCCCCGACTGGGGCGAGCGCACCATCAGCATCCGCTCGGAGGACGAGAGCGTCCTCACCGAGAACATGACGTTCCACCTCATCTGCGGCATGTGGATGACCGGGTACGGCTACGAGGTCTCCGAGTCCATCCGCATCACCACCGACGGGACGGAGTCCCTGACCTCCTTCCCCCGCGCCCTCATCAGGAAGTGATCCCCATGACCACCACCGCCACGTCCCTCACGACCGTCGACAGCCTGCTCACCAAGCCCACCGCGGGCCTGGGCGGAGACCCCGCCCGGGGCCTCCTGCCCCTGGCCCGCCGGGCGGACGGCCTCGTGGGGTCGGTCATCGACTCCTCGACGTCCCTGCTGGCCGCGCAGACCCACGACATCGTCCGCTTCGCGATGGGCGCCCCGGCCGCCGAGGTGATCCCCACGGAGGAGTTCCGGCGGATCGCCGCCGAGGTCCTCGACGCCGGCTCCTTCACGTACGGGGCCACGGAGGGCGAGCCCGGGCTGCTCGAGACCGTCGTGGACCACCACTCCACGACCCCCGAGCCCACCCGGCCGGAGCGGCTCGTCATCACCTCCGGCGGCATGCAGGGCCTCGACCTGGCGTTCAAGCTCTTCGTGGACCCGGGGGACCTCGTCGTGGTCGAGTCCCCCACGTACACCAACGGCTCCGGGACCGCGCTGAGCTACGGCGCCGACGTGCTCGAGGTCCCCGTGGACGACGACGGCATGGACGTGGACGCCCTCGAGACGCTGGTCGCCGAGACCGGGCGCACCCCGCGGGCGATCTACACGATCCCGAACTTCCAGAACCCCTCGGGCACCACGCTGAGCGAGCCGCGCCGGCGGCGCCTGCTGGAGCTGGCGCACCGGTGGGGCGCCATGATCATCGACGACGACCCGTACGGCGGCCTGCGCTTCGCCGGCGAGGACGTCCCCGGCTTCCGCGAGATCAGCCCGGACGACCCGCTGGTGTTCTCCGTGCGGACCTTCTCCAAGATCCTCGCCCCGGGCCTGCGGGTCGGCTGGGTGGACGCGGACCCGAGGCTGCGCAAGCTGCTCATCGCGGGCAAGCAGGCCATGGACACGTGCACGAACGTGCCCAACCAGCACATCGTGGAGCGCTTCGTGCGCCAGGGCGGCTACGACGAGCACCTGGCCGGGCTGCGCACGGAGTACCGTCGGCGCAAACAGGCCATGGACGCCTCGATCGCCCGCCACCTGGGCTCCCGGGTGGTCACGACGGACCCCGAGGGCGGCTTCTTCCTGTGGGTGACCCTCCAGGGCGACGACGCGGCCGTGGCCACCCCTCGGCTGTTCGAGATCGCCCTCGCCGAGGGCGTGGCCTTCATCCCCGGCCCCGCACTGTCCCCCTCGGGCCGGTTCCAGGACGCCTTCCGGGTCTGCTTCGCCTCCACGACCCCCGAGCGCACGGAGGTGGGCATGCAGCGGCTGGCCCGCGCCCTGGACATCGCCCGTGCGGAGCTGTCCCGCTGAGCACCGGGCCCGCTGAGCACCGGGCCCGCCGGGCAGCCGTCCCGCCGGGCAGCCGCCCGGCGGAGCGGCGGATCGGCGGGGCTCAGTGCTCCAGGGTGTGGCGCGGGGTCGTCCCGTAGAGCTCCCGGTAGAGCTGGGCGAAGCGGCCCGGGTGGGCGAAGCCCCAGCGGGCCGCGATCCCCTTCACGGTGTCCCCCGCCGTGGGGTCACCGGCCGCGAGGTCGCGGTGGGCGGCGTCCATCCGGACCCGCCGCAGGTATTGGACCGGGGTCAGCCCCAGCGGGTGGTTGGCCCGGAACGCCCGCACGAGCGCGGCCGACGTCGTCCCGGCCGCACGGGCGGCGTCCTCGACGGTGACCGGGTGCGAGGCACGGTCGTCGAGGAACTGCACCGCGATGCGGTACCGGTGCGCCTGGGCCTCCATGGACAGGTAGCGTTCGGCGCGGTCCCCGACCAGCGGGAAGCACTCGAGCAGGCCCACGGCGAGACGGCGGGCGAGCTCGGCGCGCACCAGCGGTTCGTCGAAGGCCTCCGAGGCCACCACCGCGGCCCCGTGGCGGGCCAGGGCCGACCAGCACTGTCCCCACCGGTCCCCGGCCGAGGCGGCCGAGGCGAAGGCCGCCGGGGTCCTCGCCCCGTACACGGTGTCGGCGGTCTGCTGCACCAGGTCCACCGGCAGGTGCACCAGGGTGACGTCCACGTCCTGGGCCACCACCAGCGAGGGGTGCTCGGGGCGGAACAGCACCGACGATCCGGCTGCGGCGGCCCCGGACTCCTCGCGGATCTGCCAGTCGTACCGGACGCCGTGCACGTGCGCCACCGTGAAGACCTCGGTGTCCCCCCAGAAGGACATCGACCCGCCCACGTGCACCGTGGACACGGCGAGGTGCTCGTCCCCGGCGCGGGACAGGAGGTAGGAGAAGCCCGGGTCGTCGGTGCTGTACCCGAAGCGCATCCCGGTGCGCTCCCCCAGGGCCGCCAGCACCTCGGGGTCCGAGACCGTGAGCTCGTGCCGGAACACTCCTCCCACGCGCCGGCACCGCCCTCCGCTCGGGCCGCACCCCGTGTCGGTTCGGCTCTTGCCGCCCATTCTCCGGACGGGACGGGACGTGCGCACCATTGTGACCCGGATCGCGTCCGCGGGTGCGACGACCGGAGGCCGGGCCCCGGCCCCGGTAGGCTTTGCGGATGGAATCCACTCGTGCCGCGGGACCCCGCCTGCTCCGCTCGTTCGCCGTCCGCTCCCTCCTGGGGCTGGTGGCCGTGCAGGCGGCGGTGGTGGCCACCC
>NZ_JBISWJ010000045.1:0-20778 GCF_044462225.1 Kocuria kalidii
CCGGCGCTCCGGGTTCCCCCGCCCGGGCACGTTCGAGGGCGAGGTGGCGGGCACCGGCACCGCGATCTACACCTACGGCGAGGACCTCTACGAGCAGATGCTCGCCGCCATCGACGGCGCCGAGCACCGGGTGCTGCTGGAGACCTACCTCTGGAAGGACGACGAGGTCGGCCGGGCCTTCCGCGACGCCCTCAACCGCGCCGCCGCCCGCGGCGTCGAGGTGTACGTGGTCTACGACGGGTTCGGCAACCTGGTGGTCCCCCGCTCGTTCTACCGCTTCCACCCCGACGTGCACGCCTTCCGCTTTCCCGTGCTGCGCCCGCGCCTGCTGGTCAGCCCGGTGCGGGCCACCGGGCTGACCCACCGCAAGCTGCTCGTCGTCGACGACGAGACCGGTTTCGTGGGCGGCTACAACATCGGCTCCCTCTACGCCACGCAGTGGCGGGACACCCACGTCCGGCTCACCGGGACGGCGGCCTTCGAGCTGAGCCACGCGTTCACGGAGGTGTGGAACCACCCCTGGGGCCCGGGGCCCGCCCTGCCGTACCGCAACCCGGGGGGCTGGGACTCGCGGGTGCGGTCGATGAGCAACACCCCGCCGAACCTGGTCTACCCGATCCGCAGCGTCTACCTGGACGCCATCCGCCGCGCCCGGCACCACATCCACCTCACCACCGCCTACTTCATTCCCGACCAGCAGATCCTCGCCGCGCTGGTCGAGGCGTCCCGCCGCGGGGTGGACGTGCGGGTGATCCTGCCCGAGCACTCCAACCACGTCCTGGCCGACTGGCTCTCCCGGGGCTTCTACGCCACGCTGCTGGAGGAGCACATCACCGTGCTGCTCTACCGCCACGCGATGATCCACGCCAAGACGGCGACCATCGACGGCCAGTGGTCGACCGTGGGCACCGCCAACATCGACCGGTTGAGCCTGAGCTTCAACTACGAGACGAACCTGGAGGTCCACGACGAGGCGTTCGCCGAGGACATGGAGCGCATCTTCGCCGCCGACAGCGAGAACTGCCGGGAGCTCGTGGCCGAGGAGTGGGAGCGGCGGCACCCCGCCGCCCGCTTCGCCGAGACCGTCCTGGTGCCGCTGCGCCCCTTCCTCTGACCCTCCTGGTGCCGCTGCGCCCCGTCCTCCGACCCTCCGGGACCTCACCGCGGCTCCTCCCGACCCTCCGGGACCTCAGCGCGGCTCGCCCTGCTCCTCCGGCGCGGCGCTCTCGCCCCGACCGTCTCCGGCGTCCGGCACGCCAGGCTGGCCGGGCTCGTCCCGTCCGTCCCGCCCGCCGGGCTCGTCGGGCTCGTCCCGGGCCGGCGCGGGACCGGTCTGCCCGCTCGCACGGGCGTCCCGCTCGCCGGTCCCGGACCGGCCGCCGAGGCGGTGCTGGTAGCGCATCCGCTGGTACTTCCAGCGCTCGGCCATGCTGGCCTTGGACCGGGCGGTGTCCTCGGGGTCGAGCGGGTCCGGCCCGAGCACCGGGTCCTCCCCCGCCTGGTAGCGGTCGCTCCACACCTGGAGCACGGCCCACGCCACCGCGGTGATCGGCACGGCGAGGATGGCCCCGAAGATCCCGCCCACGATGGTGCCCACCGTGAGGGCCAGGAGCACGACGATCGCGTGCAGGCTCAGCGTCCGGCCCATGACCACGGGCTGGAGGAGGTCGCCCTCGATCTGGTTGACGACGACGACGACGCCGATCACGACCAGTGCGACCACCGGGCCGTTGGTCACCAGGGCGACGAGGGCGGCCAGGATGCCGGCGATGGTGGCGCCCACGATCGGGATGAACCCGCCGATGAACACTATGACGGCCAGCGGGAGCGCGAGCGGCACGCCGAGCAGGGCCAGGGGCACCCCGATGAACAGCGCGTCCACGGCGGCGACGACGGCGGTGCCGCGCACGTAGCCGCCGAGCACCTGGACGGCCCGGTCCCCGGACTCGGCGAGCCTGGCCCGGGTCTCGCCGTGGAACCAGCGCAGCGCGAAGCTCCACATCTTCGTTCCGTCCTTCAGGAAGAAGAACAGGACGACCACCATGAGCACCACACCGGCGAGGAACTCGGTGGCCGCCGTGAGCCCGCTGATGGCTCCGCCAGCGAAGGCGCTGCTGGTGAGGAAGTCCGTGGCTTGCTGGAGGAGCGCGTCCAGGGAGGTGGTGTCCACGGCCAGCGGCCCGGACATGATGAAGCGCTGCAGCTCCTCCCAGCCCTCCACGGCCGAGGCGGAGAGATTGTCCCACTCGCTGCGGACCGCGAGGACGATGCCGGTGACCACCCCGCCCACCAGGGCGAGGATGCCCAGGAACGCGGCCAGCGTGGCCAGCAGGTCGGACCAGCCCTTGCCGGTGAGCCACCGCACGAGCGGGCTCACGGCCGAGGCCAGGATGAGCGCCACGAGCACGGCGATCACCACCAGCGACACGCGGAGCAGGATCCACACCAGTCCCACCAGCACCGCGGCGACGAGCAGGAGCTGGGCGGCGCGGGAGCCGGCCCGCCCGAGAGGGTCGGACCACGGGCCCAGGGCGCGGGCGGGGGCCCGGCCGGCGTCCCCGGCCGGGGACGCGCCCTCGACCGGGCCGCCGGTCGGGGCGGACGTGGACAGCGCGGCGGCGGACAGGGCGGCGTCCGCGCGGGTGGATCCCGTCCCGGGCCGCGGGGAGGACCGGTCGGAGGTGGGTGAGGTGCTCATGCGACGACTCCTGGTGCTGCGCCGGACCCTGCCCGTGGAACGGAGGGCGGCGGGCGGATGCTCACACCACCAGTAGAGCACCGCCGGCACGGCCGCGGGAGCCGGGTGCTACCCTCGGGCGTCGGTGCGCCCCGGACGGGGCGGCCGGGGACGAGGTGGCCGCGGGTGGCGCGGCCGGGGACGAGGTGGCCGTGCGGATGCCGGCGGTGGGTGCGGTGGCGGTGGCGGAGCTGGATCCGAGCGTGGCCTTCGACGTCGTCGACCTGCTGGGCGTGCTGACGAACGGCATCCTGGGCGGCGCGGTGGCGCGCCAGCTGAGGATGGACCCCGTCGGCTTCGCGTTCCTCGCGATCGTCTCCGCGCTCGGCGGGGGCCTGTTGCGCGACACCCTCCTGCAGGTCGGCTTCCCCGTGGCCCTGACGAATCCCGCGTACCTCATCACGGCGATCGTGGGGGCCACGATCGCGTTCTTCCTGCAGCTCCGCGGGAAGTGGACCCACCGGGTGCTCGTCGTGGCCGACGCCCTGGCCGTGGGCTGCTGGGCGGCCACGGGCACCGCCAAGGCCCTCGACGTGGGACTGACCTGGCTGCCGGCCGTCATGATCGGCGTGATCACCGCCGTGGGCGGCGGCATGGTCCGGGACATCGCGGTGGGGCGGGTGCCGATGATCTTCGGCGGCAACACGCTCTACGCCACGGGCGCGGTGATCGGCAGCGCCGAGATGGCGGTCCTGCACGGCCTGGGATACCCCAACTGGGGCATGGTCGCCGCGATCCTCACCGCCGCCACGGTCACCGTCGTGGCCCGGCGCCGGGGGTGGCGGCTGCCCGGGGCGGGCGAGTGGAACGTGCGCCTGCCCAAGCGCGACTGGCCCCGGCCCTCCTGGCGTCCGCGCCGCCCGGACCGCGGCGGCGGACCCGGCGACCGGCGCAGGCACGGACGCGGGAGCGGACCCCGCGACGGGCGCAGGAACGGCGACGGCACCGGGAACGGGAACGGGAGCGGCAGCGGGTCCGGCACGTCCTGACCGGGGCCCGTCCGGGCACGGGGCCGCTCAGCCGCCCAGGACCCGCTCCAGACCGTCCTGCATGTGCGCCCGCAGCAGCGCGTCCGCGCGGTCCGCGGCCGACGCGCCGAGCGCCTCGACGATCTCGACGTGCTCCCGGATGCGGGCGTCGGCGGACTCGTAGGTCCCCTGCATGCCGGTCAGCGACATCCGGATCTGGGTGAGCAGCGTGCGGTGCATGTTGAGCAGCCGGGGGCTGCCGGCGAGTTCCACGAGCAGCTCGTGGAAGTGCAGGTCCGCCTCGGACATCTCGCGCCCGTTCGGGTCCGCGGCGGCCTCCTGCATGCGGGACAGCGGCACGGCCAGGGCCTCGGCGGCGCGGGGCCCCGCGCCCGTGGCCACGATCCGGCGCACGGCCGCGCACTCGACGGCCTCGCGGGCGAGGTACATGTCCCGGACGGCGTCCTCGGTCAGCTCCATCACGAACAGGCCCCGGTTGCGGTGGCCCACGAGCAGGCCCTCCTGGGTGAGGCGCTGCATGGCCTCGCGCAGCGGACCGCGGCTGACGTTGAGCTCCCGGGCCAGCTCCTGCTCCACGAGCTGGCTCCCGGGCGGGAACCGCCCGTCGGCGATCGCCTCGCGCAGGATCCTGGCGATGAGCGCAGGGGTCGACTCCTGGACCACGGGGGGAAGGACCGACCGGGTTGCCATGCTGCTCTCCATCTCTTGCCCGGCCCGGGGCGGGGCGCCCGGACCGGGGATCCATCCTAGTTCGCGCCGCGGCGCCCGGTGGCAGGACCGTCCGCGCGGGCGAAGCTCAGGGTTTCTCCCCGGGCCCCGCCCATCCACACGTCCTGGCACGCGGCGGCCAGCTCGTCGAGGCCCTCCTCGACGGTCGCGAAGACGTTGCCCGGCACCCACCCCACGTCGCCGTTGAGGAGCAGGTTGTTGCGCCCGTAGAAGACCGCGAGGTCGATCAGCAGGCGGTGCCCGGAGGTCCCGGCGGAGGCGTCGTAGCCGTACGCGGGGTTGTCGAGGACCCCGTCGAAGCTGAAGTAGCAGAGGTCGCCCGGGATCGGCGTGACGGTCTGGTTCTCGGGCCCCGGCTCCTCGGGCGCGAACGCCGGGACCAGGGTGTAGATCTCGTTGCGGGCGAACTTGCCGTGGAAGACCTGGCCGGACCGGGGCAGCGCCTGCCACACGGCCTCGGCGGTCCGGGGCGCCTCGCGGTCGAGGAGGCGGGCGCGGGCGGTGACCCCACGACGCTCCAGACTGACGGTGAGGTAGCGGGTCACGGGGTGCTCCTGCCTGCCACGGCGGCGGAGGACCGGGCGGCGACCGGCGGGCGCGGGGCCCCCCGTCCGGCGGCGGCCTCGTAGGCGGCCGCGACGTCGAGCACGCGCTGGTCGCCGTGCCGCGGGCCCACGATCTGCAGGCCGACCGGCAGGCCCTCGTCCGTGAGCCCGCACGGGACGGTGACGGCGGGCTGCTGGGTGAGGTTGAACGGATAGGAGTACGGCGTCCAGCTGGTCCAGTCCGGGCTCGGGGACCCGGCCGGGACGTCCGTGCCCGCTTCGAAGGCCGTCCGGGGCAGCGTGGGCGTCACCAGGACGTCGTAGTGCTCGTGCAGGAGCCCCATCCGGCGCCCCCAGGCCATGCGGCACGCCGTGGCGTCGAGGTAGTCCTGCGCGCTGAACCCGTGGTGGCGCCCGAGCGCGGCGCGCAGGGAGGGGTCGATCCGGTCGAGCGCACCGGCCCCGTGCGCGGCCACCACGGACGCCGCACCGCTGAACCAGAGCACGTGGTAGGCCCACGCGGGGTCCTCCTCGCCGAGCTCCACCTCCTCGACCACCGCGCCGAGGTCGGCCAGCACCCCGACGGCCTCCCGGACGGACCGCTCGACCTCGGGGTCGTTGACGCCGTAGCCCAGGTCGGGGCTGAACGCCACCCGCAGACCGGCCGCGTGCTCGGGGCCGGCCAGCCGCTCGAGGAAGCTCCCGGCGGGGGTCGGCAGCGCGGACCAGTCGCGGGCGTCGAACCCGGACACGACGTCGAGCACGGCGGCGGCGTCGGCCACGGTGCGGGTCAGCGGCCCGGCGTGCGCCAGCGTGCCGAAGGGGCTCGCCGGGTACAGGGGCACCAGCCCGTAGGTGGGCTTGAGCCCGACGATCCCGCAGAAGGAGGCCGGGATGCGCACGGACCCGCCGCCGTCGGTGCCCACCGACAGGGGTCCGAGCCGTGCCGCCACCGCGGCGGCCGAGCCGCCCGAGGAGCCTCCGGCGGTCCGGGCGGTGTCCCAGGGGTTGACGGTGACGCCGGTGCGGGGGCTGTCCGTGACGCCCTTCCAGCCGAACTCCGGGGTGGTCGTCCTGCCGACGAGCACCGCGCCGGCCTCCCGGAGCCGGGCGACCGACGGGGCGTCCTCGTCCCACGGCCCGGTCTCGTCGACGAGCAGGGAGCCCCGCAGGGTGGGCCGGCCGCGGGACAGCAGCAGGTCCTTGACGGTGGCGGGCACCCCGTCCAGCGGCCCCCGTCCCTCGCCGCGGGCCCAGCGCTCCTGCGACTCCCGGGCGCTCCGCAGCGCCTCGTCGCCCTCGACCAGGCAGAAGGCGTTGAGGACCGGGTCCACGGACCCGATCGCGCGCAGGGTCGCCTCGACGACCTCGACGGGCGACAGCTCCCCTGCCGCATAGGCCGATGACAGCTGCACCGCGGACAGCTCCAGCACGTCCTGCACGGGACCTCCTCCGGAACGCTACGATTGTCGACAATCAAACTGTAAGCGTTCGGCCGATCCGGTCCAACCCCGCCGGGAAGGAGGCACCGGGATGGTGCACACGGTAGTCATGCTCTATCCGGGGCACAGCGCCGAGGACGACTACGAGCTGCTGGAGCACCTCGTGCCGGACGCCGCCTTCCCCGTGGTGCGCACCTGGGAGGGCGGCACGGCGCACGACGTCGAGTCGTTGCTGGCCCTCGGCTCGCGGGAGCACCTGGAGCCCGCCGCCCGGCGGGCGCGCGCCCACGCCCCGGACGCCGTGCTGTGGGCCTGCACCTCGGGCAGCTTCGTGCACGGCCGGGACGGGGCCGGGATCCAGTCCGGCTGGGTGGGCGAGGCCGGCGGCGCCCCCGCCTCCTCGACCTCCTGGGCGTTCTCGGCGGCGGTCCGGCACCTGCGGCTCCGCCGGGTCGCGGTGGCCGCGACCTATCCGGCGGACGTCGCGGCCCACTTCACGCGGTTCCTGGCCGGCGACGGCATCACGGTCACCGCGTTGTCCGCCCACGACGTCCCCAGCGGCGAGGACGCCGGGCGCCTCGACGCCGAGTGGTTGTCCGCCGCCGCGCGGGCCGCGGACGTCCGGGGCGCCGAGTGCCTGCTCGTCCCGGACACGGCCCTGCACACGGTGGCCGCCCTGCCGGGGCTCGAACGGGAGCTCGGGCTGCCCGTGCTGACCGCCAACCAGGTGACGGCCTGGCACGGGCTGCGGCTGGCCGGGCACCCGGCCCGTGCCGACCGGCTCGGCGTCCTCTTCAGGGCGTGACCCGGGCGCCGCCGGTCCCGGGGCTGCCGGTCCGCTCCGTGCCGGCGCCGTCCGGACCGGGACCGGCCGGCGCCAGGAGCCGCCAGGGACTGCCGGCGGCGGGATCGGGCCGGGGTCCGTGCCGCTCGGGCCGGGCCCGCCCGCTCAGTGCGGCCCGATCTCGCAGGACGGCAGGGCGCACAGGCGCTGCCCCTCCCCCTCCGGGGTGAGGCCCAGCCGCCGCAGCCCGGCCCACAGCGTCACCTGGTTGGCGGTCAGCACCGGTTTGCCCAGCTCTTCCTCGAGGGGCGCGATGAGGTCGTAGGTGGGCAGATTGGTGCAGGCGACGAACACGGCCTGCGCTCCCGGCCGGTCCGCCCGGCGGACGAGGTCCGCCGTCACGGCGTAGGGGACGTGCCAGATGAGCCGGTCCAGGCCCAGCCCCGCGCAGGCGACGACGTGCTTGCCGTCCTCCGCGAGGAAGTCGTCCAGCCGCTGCGTGAGCCGCTCGATGTAGGGGGTGGCGATCGCGAGGGCCGTCACGCCCAGGGCGTCCAGGGCCTCCAGCAGCGCCTCGGAGGTCGTGACGGCAGGGACACCCGTCTCCTCCGTGATCGCCCCGGACATCCGCCGCGCCCCGTCCCACCCGTGCACGAAGCTGCCGGACGTGCAGGCGTAGACCACGGCCTCCGGGTCCACGGCCGTCAGGGAGCGCGCCGCCGCCCGGATCTCGGCGTCGTCCCCGATCCGCGCGGCCATGAGCTCGTCCACCACCAGGGGGTGGTAGGGCGTGCGCGCCACGGCGAGGGAGGTCGAGGCGGGCATCCACCGCCACATCTCCCGGTCGAGGGCCATGTCGTACGGGTTCACCACGCCGAGCACCCGGTGGACGCCGGGGCCCTCCGGGACGGGCATCTGCAGGGCGGCCATGCACCCATGCTGGCACCGCGCCGGCCGGTCGACAACGGTGCTCCCCACTGCGTCCCCGGCGGTGCGCCGCACACGACGGCACCGCCCACGACGGGCCCGGGGACGACGGACGTCCCCGGGCCCGTCGTGTGCCGTCCCGTCAGCGCTGCAGCTGCTCCGCGGCGGTGGGGTCCGAGTCGTTGAGGAACTTCTGGATGCGCTCGGCCTCGTCGAACTCGCCGATCGCCGCGGCCGCCCGGCCCAGGGACGCGAGGGCCCGGAGGAAGCCCCGGTTGGGCTCGTGCGAGAACGGCACGGGACCGTGGCCCTTCCAGCCGTGGCCGCGCAGGGCGTCGAGGCCGCGGTGGTAGCCCACGCGGGCGAACGCGTACCCCTCGAGGGTGCGGCCCTCGGCGAGGGCGTCCTCGGCGCACATGGCCCACGCGAGGGAGGCCTTCGGGAAGCGGGCGGCGAGGTCCTCCGCCTCGTCGCCCGCCTCGATGCGTTCGACCAGGCCCGGGTCCTCGGTGAGGTAGGTGGGCTCGGGGCCGTCGAGCAGGTTCTTGCCGGAGAGGCTCATGGGGACGGGGTCCTTTCGGTGCGCGGTGCTGCGGGGTCGTGCGGGGCGGGCGCAGGAACGACGGCGGCGCCCCGCTCGGGCAGGGCGCCGCCGTCGTTCCCGCTGTCGTTCTCGGTCGTGGTCCTCCGTCGTGATTCTCGGTCGCCGTGCTCAGCCGTGGTTCTCGGCCGTCGTTCACCGTCGTCGTGCTCCGCCGTCACGGAGCCGGCGCTGTGACGTGACGCTGCTACTTGACGGAGGTCCCGGCGGAACCGAGGTTCTGGCAGGCCTCGACCACGCGGGCGGCCATGGACTCCTCCGCCAGGGCACCCCACACGCGGGGGTCGTACTTCTTCTTGTTGCCGACCTCGCCGTCGATCTTCAGGACGCCGTCGTAGTTGGCGAGCATGTGCCCGGCGACCGGACGGGTGAACGCGTACTGGGTGTCGGTGTCCACGTTCATCTTCACCACCCCGTACTCCACGGAGTTCGCGATCTCCGCGGCCGTGGAGCCGGAGCCGCCGTGGAAGACGAGGTCGAACGGACGCTTCTTGCCGATCTTCTCGCCCACGGCCTCCTGGATCTGCTGCAGCAGCTCGGGGCGCAGCTTGACCCCGCCCGGCTTGTACACGCCGTGCACGTTGCCGAAGGTCAGGGCGGTGAGGTAGCGGCCGTTCTCGCCGGCGCCGAGGGCCTCGACGGTGGCCAGGCCGTCCTCGACGGTGGAGTACAGCTTCTCGTTGATCGCGTTCTCGACGCCGTCCTCCTCGCCGCCGACCGCGCCGATCTCGACCTCGAGGATGATCTTGGCCTTGTGGGTGCGGGCCAGGAGGTCCTGGGCGATCCTGAGGTTCTCGTCGAGCTCGATCGCGGAGCCGTCCCACATGTGGGACTGGAAGATCGGGTCCTCGCCGCGGGCCACGGCCTTCTCCGACTCCTCGAGCAGCGGCAGCACGAAGCCCTCGAGCTTGTCCTGCGGGCAGTGGTCGGTGTGCAGCGCGATGTTGACGTCGTAGTTCTTCGCGACCTCGCGGGCGAAGGCGGCCATCGCGAGCGAACCGGTGACCATGTCCTTGACGGAGGCCCCGGACCAGTAGGCGGCGCCGCCCGTGGAGGCCTGGATGATCCCGTCCGAGCCCGCCTCGGCGAAGCCGCGGATGGCGGCGTTGAGGGTCTGGGAGGACGTGACGTTGATGGCCGGGTAGGCGAAACCCTTCTCCTTGGCCTTGTCGAGCATCTCGGCGTAGACGTCAGGGGTGGCGATGGGCATGCTGGCTCCTTCGGTTCGGGTGTGGCCTCGCTCCCACTCTAGCCACACCGCCGCCGTCGGACGACGGGGGAACGGCGGATGAACGAGGCGGGTCGCCCGTCAGGCGACCGGCTGGTCGTAGACGTGCCGCCGGATCCAGGCGTGCATCGCCACGGCGGCCGCGGCGGAGGCGTTGATCGAGCGGGTCGAGCCGAACTGGGCGATCGAGAGGGTGGTCCCGGCCGCCGCGTGCATCTCGGGGCTCAGCCCCGGCCCCTCCTGGCCGAGCACCAGCACGCAGCGCTCGGGCAGGTCGTAGGTCTCCAGCTGCCGGGAGTCGGGGAAGTTGTCGATCCCGATCACCGGCAGGCCCTCGGCGGCCGCCCAGGACACGAACTCCTCGACGCCCGCGTGGTGGCGCACGTGCTGGTAGCGATCGGTGACCATCGCTCCGCGGCGGTTCCAGCGCCGTCTGCCGACGATGTGCACCTCGCGGGCGAGGAAGGCGTTGGCGGTGCGCACCACGGAGCCGATGTTGAGGTCGTGCTGCCAGTTCTCGACGGCCACGTGGAACCCGTGCCGGCGGGTGTCGAGCTCGGCGACGATCGCGTCCATCGTCCAGTACCGGTAACGGTCCACGACGTTGCGCCGGTCCCCGTGCTCGAGCAGCTCCGGGTCCCACTGCTCGCCCTCGGGCCAGGGTCCCTCCCAGGGGCCGACGCCGACTCCCGGTGCGGGTCCGGCCGGCCCGGTCACCGGGTCAGTCAAGCCCGAGCTCGTCCTTCGTGAAGGCGTGCAGGCACGGCACGCCCGCGGTCTCCTCGATGCGCTCCCTGGCGCCGGTCCGCCGGTCCACGATGATCGCGACGGCCACCACGTTGGCGCCGGCCCGCTGCAGGGCCTCCACCGCGGTGAGCGCCGACCCCCCGGTCGTGGAGGTGTCCTCCAGGACGACGACGTCGCGGCCCGCCACCGGGGGCCCCTCGACCTGCCGGCCCATCCCGTAGCTCTTCTGGGCCTTGCGGACCACGAACATGTCGACGGCCCGGCCCTGGTCCCCCGCCGTGCGCATGATCGCGTGGCCCACGGGATCCGCGCCCATGGTCAGTCCGCCCACGGCGTCGTAGGAGATCCCGGCCTCGTCGAGCAGCGCCAGCATCACCTGTCCCACGTAGCGGGACGCCTCGTGGTGGAGGGTCACGCGGCGCAGGTCCACGTAGTAGTCGGCCTCGATGCCGCTGGCCAGCGTGACCTTGCCCTGCACCACGGCGAGGTCGACGATCAGCTGGCGGAGGCGGTCGCGGGCGGTCGCGAGGTCGACGGGTGAGAAGTCGGTGGTCATGGGTCCCAGTCTATGGGCCGCCGGGACCGCTCAGCGCGGGGCCATCCGCAGCGCACCGTCCATCCGGACGGTGGTGCCGTTGAGGTAGTCGTTGTCGAGGAACGTCGCCACGAGCTGCGCGAACTCCCCGGGCCGGCCGAGCCGGCGCGGGAACGGCACCCCGGCGGCGAGCCCGGCCCGGAACTCGTCGCCCACCGCCGCGAGCATGGGCGTCTCGATCACGCCGGGGGCGATGGTGTTCACCCGGATGCCGGCGCCGGCGAGGTCCCGGGCCGCGGTGATGCCCAGGCTGTGCACCCCGCCCTTCGACGCCGCGTAGGCGGCCTGCCCGACCTGCCCCTCGAACGCGGCCACGGAGGCCGTGTTGACGACCAGGCCGCGCTGCCCGTCGTCGTCGACGGGGTCGGTGGCCGCGATCCGCTCCGCGGCGAGCGCGAGGACCGTGAAGGTGCCGAGGAGGTTGACGCGCAGCACGGTCTCGAACAGGTCGAGGTCGTGCACGCCCTGGCGGCCCAGCACCCGGGCGGACGGGCCGATGCCGGCGCAGTTCACCACGGTGCGCAGCGGTCCGGCGGCGGCCGCGGCCGCCACGGCCTCGCGCACCTGCTCCCGGTCGGTGACGTCGGCGGGGACGTAGGTGACGCCGGCGACGTCGGGGGCCTGCCCGATCGCGGCCGGGAGGTCGACGGCGAGGACGCGCACGCCGCGCCCGGCGAGCATCGCGGCGGTGGCCGCGCCGAGTCCGGAGGCGGCTCCGGTGACGAGGGCGGAGGTGTCGGTGACGTCCATGCAGGGTCCTTCCGTGGGGTGCGGGGCGGCTCAGACGAACGCGGAGACGCCCGTGACGGCGCGGCCCACGATGAGGGCGTTGATCTCGTAGGTGCCCTCGTAGGTGTAGAGGATCTCGACGTCGTTGAAGAGCTTCGCCATCTCGTGGTCGGTGACCACGCCGTTGCCGCCGAGCAGGCTCCGGCCCAGGGCCGCGGACTCCCGGGCCAGGGACGTGGTGGTGGCCTTGGCCAGGGCGGCGTGGGGCATGTCGAAGCCGCCGTCCTCCTGCAGCCGGGCGATCTGGGCCATGAGGCCCAGGGACGCGGTGGCGTTGCCGAGGATGCGCGCCAGCGGTTCCTGCACCAGCTGGAACTTCGCGAGCGGGCGGCCGAACTGCTTGCGCGCCAGGGCGTAGTCGCGGGCGACGTCGAAGATCGCGAGCTGGACGCCGGCGCCCTGCCAGCCGACCCAGGCGCGGGAGTTGCGCAGCATCTCGTTGGCCGCCGTGAAGTCCTGCGCCCCGGGCAGGGCGCCGGCGGCGGGGATCCGGACCTCGTCGAGGACGACGTCGGCGTTCTGCATGATGCGCAGCCCGATCTTGTGCTCGATCTTCGTGGCGGACCACCCGGGCCGGTCGGTCTCCACGAGGAAGCCCTTGACCTGGCCGTCGGCGACGTCCCGGGCCCAGACGATCGCGACGTCGGCGATGGTGCCGGCCCCGATCCAGCGCTTGGTCCCGGTCAGCACCCACTCGTCCCCGTCCCGGGTCGCGGTGGTGGCCAGCCCGCCGGCGATGTCGGAGCCGTGCTCGGGCTCGGTGAGGGCGAAGGCGCCGAGGGCCCGGAAGCTCCGCAGCGGAGGCAGCCAGCGGGCCTTCTGCTCGGCCGAGCCCAGCGCGTCGATCAGGTCCACGATGAGCTCGTTGTGGATGCCGACGAGGGCGCTCAGGGAGACGTCGGCCCGGGCGACCTCGGCGTAGGCCAGCCCCCGGAACAGCCGGCTCGCCCCGGAGAGCTCCAGCTCGCCGAGCCCGTGCCCGGCGAGCGCCGGGAGCAGCTGGAACGGGAACTCCTCCCGGTTCCAGTACGGGGTGACCACGGGGCGGACCTGCTCCTGGAGGAACGTGTGCAGCTCGGCCAGCCGGGCGCGCTCGTGCGGCGGGAGGAGGGCGGCGAAGGAGAAGAGGTCGGCGTCCGGGAAGGGGATGCCGGGGTGCTGCTCCACGGACGGGGACTCCCCGCGCAGGACCGGTGTCATGGGTTGTCCTCTCGTCGGTCCGGGCGGAGGGGTGGCCCGCCTGGACCGGGTCGAACCGTACGGTGGTGAGCTCATCGTACTGTGACGCACCTCACCGGGAGCGCGGGGCGCTCCCGGTGGCTCGTTCCCGGCGGCTCATTCCCGGCGGGCCACCTGCCCGTGCTCGAGGCGCAGCACGGCGTCGGCGAGGGCCTCGACGTCGGCGGGGTCGTGCGTGACGACCACCGCCATGCGGCCGGCGAGGACGCGCCCCAGGAGGGTGCGCAGGGCCGGGGCGGCCGTGCTGTCGAGGGACGCGAAGGGCTCGTCGAGCAGCAGCAGCCGGGGGTCGGCGGCGAGGGCGCGGGCCACGGCGACGCGCTGGGCCTGCCCCCCGGACAGCTCGGCGGGGCGGCGCCCGGCGAGCGCGGCGGCGTCCACGGCCTCGAGCCACTGCGCGGCCGCCCCGCGCGCCTCCCGCCGGCCCGCGCCGCGGGAGCGGGGCCCGAACGCGACGTTCTCGAGCACGCTCAGGTGCGGGAACAGCAGGGGGTCCTGGGCGAGCAGGACCACGCCGCGGTCGTGCGCGGGCACCCACGGCCCGCGCCCGGCGGCGTCGAGGTCGAAGAGGACCCGGCCGTCGAGGACGGCGCGGCCGGTGTCCGGCACGAGCAGGCCCGCCACCATCTCGAGCAGGGAGGACTTGCCGGCCCCGTTGGGCCCGGTGACGGCGAGGGTCTGCCCCTCCGCCACGGTCACGGCGAGGTCGAGCCGGCGGTAGCCGAGCCGTGCCGTGACGTCCAGGCTCACGCCGCCGTCCCGGGTGCGGCGGGAGCCGCGCGGGAGCGCCGGCGGCCGGGCGCCGAGATCCCCACGACGAGCACCGCGACGAGCACCAGGACCAGGGACAGGGCGATCGCGGCGTCCGGGTCGGTCTCGCGCTGCAGGTAGATCTCCAGCGGCAGCGTGCGGGTGACGCCCTCCAGGCTGCCGGCGAAGGTCAGGGTGGCCCCGAACTCCCCGAGGCTGCGGGCGAAGGCCAGCACGGCCCCGGAGGCCAGGCCCGGCAGCGCCAGCGGGAGGCTCACCCGCCGCAGCACCGTGCCCGGCCCCGCGCCGAGGGTCGCGGCGACCCGCTCGTAGCGCTCCCCCGCCGTGCGCAGCGCGGCCTCGAGGGTGACCACGAGGAACGGCAGGGACACGAAGGTCTGGGCGAGGACCACGGCGGCCGTGGAGAAGGCGACGCTGATCCCGGCCAGCTCCAGGTGGCGCCCGATCAGCCCGTTGCGCCCGAAGGTGTAGAGCAGCGCGAGACCGCCGACGACGGGCGGCAGGACCAGCGGGAGCAGGACGAGCCCGCGCAGCGCGCGCCGTCCGGGGAACTCGGCGCGGGCCAGCAGCAGCGCCAGGGGCACGCCCAGGAGCACGCACAGCACGGTGCTCGCGGTGGCCGTGCGCAGGCTCAGCCCGAGGGCCCGCAGGGCCGAGGGGGAGGTGATCAGGCCCAGGAACCCGGCCCAGTCCACCCGGGCGAGCATCCCGAGGACCGGCAGGACCACCACCAGGGCGCCCAGGACGGCCGGGATCCACACCCAGCCGGGGACGGTGGTGAAGCCGCGGGGACGACGCCGGGTCACGGTGCTCCGGGGTCCGCGGCGGCCGTGCTGGGCTCATCCGTCCCGGCGACGACCTGGCAGACGGCCCGGCCGTAGCGCTCGAGCTTGGCGTCGCCGACGCCGGAGATGCCGCGCAGCTCGCCCAGCGAGCCCGGCCGGGCCTGCGCGATCGCGGCGAGGGTCGCGTCGTTGAAGACGACGTACGCCGGCACGCCCTGCTCCTTCGCCGCGGTGGAGCGCCAGGCCCGCAGCTGCTGGAAGAGCTCCTGCTCGGGCGCGTCGAGGGCCGGCGGCGCGGCGGCGGTCCTCGAGGTCCTCGACGTGCGGGCGGCCTTCGTCCGCTCGGGCTCGCGACGCAGGCGCACCTCCTGCTGCCCGCGCAGCACCTGCCCCGCCGCGTCGGTGAGCGCGAGGACACCGTACTCGCCCTGCACCTGGAGCAGGCCCTGGGCGAGCAGCTGGCGCACCACCCCGCGCCACTCCTGCTCGCCCAGCTCGGTGCCGATGCCGAACGTGGTGAGCTCGGTGTGGCGCATCCGCACCACCCGCTCGGTCTCCCGGCCGAGGAGGATGTCCACCAGGTGCCCGGCGCCGAACTGCTGGCCCCGCTCCCGCTGCAGCCGCACCACCGTGGACAGGAGCTTCTGCGCCGGGACCGTGCCGTCGAAGGCCTCGGGCGGGTTCAGGCAGGTGTCGCAGTTGCCGCACGGCCCGCTCTCCTCGCCGAAGTAGCGCAGCAGCTGCTGACGGCGGCACTGCACCGTCTCGCACAGGGCGAGCATCGCGTCCAGGTGGAGCGTCTGGGCGCGCTTGCGCTGCCGGTCCCCCTCGCCGTCGCCGATCATCCGGCGCTGCTGGACGACGTCCTGCAGCCCGTAGGCCAGCCACGCGGTCGACGGCAGCCCGTCGCGACCGGCGCGGCCGGTCTCCTGGTAGTAGCCCTCGATGCTCTTGGGCAGGTCGAGGTGGGCGACGAAGCGCACGTCGGGCTTGTCGATCCCCATGCCGAAGGCGATGGTCGCGACCATGACCACGCCGTCCTCGCGCAGGAAGCGCGTCTGGTGCTCCCGGCGCAGCTCCGCGGGCAGGCCGGCGTGGTACGGCAGCGCGGTGACGCCCTGACCGGCCAGCCACTCGGCCGTGCGCTCGACCGAGGCGCGGCTGAGGCAGTAGACGATGCCGGCCTCGCCGTCGTGCTCCGTCCGGACGAGCTGCAGCAGCTGCCGGCGGGCGTCCTGCTTGGGCCCGACCCGGTACTGGATGTTGGGCCGGTCGAAGCTGGAGACGAAGACCCGGGCGTCGTCCAGCCGGAGGTTGCGGACGATCTCCTCGCGCGTCTCCTCGGTCGCGGTCGCGGTCAGGGCGATGCGCGGGACCTCGGGCCAGCGGTCGTGGAGGATCGTCAGCCCCAGGTAGTCGGGGCGGAAGTCGTGGCCCCACTGGGCCACGCAGTGCGCCTCGTCGACCGCGAAGAGCGCGATGCGCGCCCGGTCCAGCAGGTCGGCCGCCACCGACAGGCGCTCGGGAGCGAGGTAGAGCAGGTCGAGCTCACCGGCCAGGAGGCGGCGCTCGACGGCGCGGCGCTCCTCGACCGTCTGGGTGGAGTTGAGGTACGCGGCGTGCACGCCGAGCTGCTCGAGGGCGTCGACCTGGTCGTGCATGAGCGCGATGAGCGGGCTGATGACCACGCCGGTGCCCTCCCGGACGAGCGCGGGGATCTGGTAGCACAGGCTCTTGCCGCCGCCGGTGGGCATCAGCACGAGCGCGTCCTCACCGGTGGTGACCGCCTCGATGATCTCGGCCTGCTGCCCGCGGAAGACGTCGTAGCCCCAGACCCGGGTGAGCACCTCGAGCGGTGCGGGCGGCGTCCCGCGGGCGGGGTGCGGCGTCGGGCGCGTCACGGGGTGCGGGGGGCGCGCGGGGCCCGGCCCGGGGGCTGGCGCGGCGCGGGGGTCGGCGGTTCGGGCGCGTGCAGCGGGGCGGTCGCCGGGCGGTCGGCGGTGACGGCCAGCAGCTCCTCGTCGATCCGCACCGGCACCTCGCCGGGGGTGCCGTCCAGGAGCCGCACGACCGTGCCCGAGCGGGTGGTCTCGACGCCCACGCGGCGGCCGCGCCAGCGGAGGCGGAAGGCGATCCGGTGCAGCCGCTCCGGCAGCCGGGGCGCGAGGCGCAGCTCGTCCCCGTCCGTGCGCAGCCCGCCGAACCCGCACACCACGGCCAGCCACGACCCGGCGGCGGAGGCGAGGTGCAGTCCCTGCTCGGTGTCCTGCTGGATGTCCCGCAGGTCCACGAGGGCGGCCTCGCGCAGGTACTCGAGGGCGAGGTCCAGGTGGCCCACCCGGGCGCAGACCACGGCCTGGACGCAGGCCGACAGGGACGAGTCGCGGACGGTGCGCTGCTCGTAGTACTCCAGGTCCCGGGCCGTCTGCTCCGGCGTGAACGCGTCCGAGCACCACCACAGGGCCAGGACCAGGTCCGCCTGCTTGACGACCTGGCGGCGGTAGATCTTCGCGTAGTGGAAGTGCTCCTCCACGGGGTAGCCGTCGCGCTTGGCCTCGAAGTCCCACTCGCGGTAGGTCGTGAACCCCTCGTTGGAGGGGTGCACGCCGCGCTCGGGGTCGTAGGGGACGTGGATCGCGTCCGCCAGGGACCGCCAGCGCTGGAGCTCGTCCGCCGTCACGGAGAGCCGGCCCACGTGCTCGGGGTGCTCGTCGCACGCGTCGGCGGCCGCCCGGAGGTTGCGCCGGGCCATGAGGTTGGTGAACACGTTGTCGTCCACCACGCCGGTGTACTCGTCCGGCCCGGTCATCCCCAGCAGGTGGACGCGGCCCTCGTGGTCCTCGTGCCCCATCGCCGCCCACACGCGCGCCGTCTCCACGAGGACGTCGACCCCGCCGACCGCGGTGAGGTCCTCCCCGGTCACGTCGGCGTACCAGCTGAAGGCCCGTGCGACGTCGGCGTTGACGTGCATGGCCGCGGTGCTCGCCGGCCAGTACGCCGACGTCTCGTTCCCGTCGATCGTGCGCCACGGGAAGGAGGCACCGCGCAGGTCGAGGACCTGGGCCCGCTCCCGCGCCCGGTCCAGCGTCGAGGAGCGCCACTGCAGCAGCCGCGCGGCGTCCCCGGGGCGCAGCAGCGCCAGGGCCGGCAGCACGAAGCCCTCGATGTCCCAGAAGGTGTGCCCGCTGTACCCGCCGCCGGTGAGTCCTTTCGCCCCGACCGGCGCCCCCCTGACGCAGGCCGCCGCCTGCAGCAGCTGGAACAGGTCGAAGCGGACCGCCAGCTGCAGCTCGGGGTCGCTGTCGAGCTCCACGTCCGCGCCGTCCCAGTACTCCTCCAGCAGCTCCCGCTGGTCGGCCACGAGCCCGTCCCAGCCGCGCCGCCGGGCCCCGGCCATCGCGGCGAGCACCTGGCCGCGGAGGTCGTCGGCGGGGTCGTCCACGGCCGAGGAGTGGCACAGGTACTTCACGAAGCCCACGCTCTCGCCGGGTCCGACGTCGGCGACGACGGTCGTCACCACGTGGTCCTCGTCGCACTGCGTGCTCACGGCGCCGTCGGCGGGCAGGTCGACGTCGTGCTCGACGGCGGCCGCGACCCCGATGCCGCTCTGCTCGGTGCGGTGGACCAGGACCCCGCCCGTGTCGGAGCAGTGGTGGATCCGGGGGCGGAACGGCTTCTCGAGGGCCTCGGCCACGCGCGGGTCCGAGTTGCGCACCTTGGGCGGGGTGCCGTTGACCACGAGGCCGGACCGGAGCACCACCTGGACGGGACGGTCCACCGCCTCGACCACGTAGTGGACCGCCGTCACCGGGCGCTGGACCAGCGAGACCAGGCGCGTGGAGGTCAGGCGCATGCGGGCGCCCCGCGGGGTGGTCCACTCCGTCTCCCGGAGCAGGGTGCCCGCGCGCAGGTCGAGCACGCGGTCGTGCTGCTCCGGCGGCGAGTCCCGCACGTCCAGGGGGACGCCGTCGACCTGCAGGTGCACGGTGCTGCCGTCGGCCACGCCGACGATGGCCTGCCCGTGCTCGGGGTGCCCGTAGCCGCCCTCGGGGTAGGAAAGGGGGTGGTACTCGTGGACCCCCGCCAGGAAGGTGCCGCGGGAGGAGCTGGGCTGCGCCTCGTCCAGGGTGCCCCGGACCCCGACGAACCCGTTGGACAGGGCGAAGACGGACTCCAGGGCACCGTGCGCGGCGGGGTCCAGGGCGGACTCGCGGACCTGCCAGGCGGAAGCATCGATCGACGGTTTCGGCATGGGACCACGTTAGCCGTCGGCGCCGGGTCGTGGCGCGGCGGGGCTCAGCGGTGGGTGAACCGCGGCTCGCGCTTCTCCGCGAACGCGGCCATCCCCTCCTTCTGGTCCTCGGTGGCGAACAGGGCGTGGAAGAGCCGGCGCTCCAGGTGCACGCCCTGGGCGAGCGTCGTCTCGAAGGCGGCGTCCACGGCCTCCTTGGCGGCGAGCACCGAGGGGAGGGACTTCGCCGCGATGGTCCCCGCGACGTCCATGGCCTCCTGGCGCAGGTCCGCCGCGGGCACCACGCGGGAGACGAGGCCCGCCCGCTCGGCCTCCGCGGCGTCGATCTGCCGGCCGGTGAGGACCATGTCCATGGCCTTGGCCTTGCCCACCGCGCGGGCCAGGCGCTGGGAGCCGCCCATCCCGGGGATCACCCCGAGGTTGATCTCCGGCTGCCCGAACCGTGCCGTGTCCGCGGCGAGGACGAGGTCGCACATCAGTGCCAGCTCGCACCCCCCGCCGAGGGCGTAGCCGGAGACCGCGGCGACCACGGGGGTGCGCACCCGGGTGAAGGCGTCCCAGCCCGCGAACCAGTCCGCGAGGTACATCTCCGGGGCGCTGCGCCCTGCCATCTCCTTGATGTCGGCGCCCGCGGCGAAGGCCTTCTCCGACCCGGTGAGGACGATCGCCCCGATCCCGGGGTCGGCGTCCAGTGCGGTGGCCGCGGCCACGACCTCCCGCAGGGTCGCCGCGTCGAGGGCGTTGAGGGCCTTCGGCCGGTTCAGGGTGATGACGCCCACCCGCCCCCGGGTGTCGACGAGGATGTTCTCGGGGGCTCCGGGGACGTCCCGGTGCTCGGTGCCGTGCTGCTCGCTCATGCTGCGCTCCTGGTTCGCTCTGCTGGTCGGTTCCGGATGGTCTAGGGGGCGGGCGGGAGGTCGAAGCCGGCCTCGGCGAGCCGCTGCCGGCCGGTCTCCCCGGTGACGAAGGCCATGAACTCCGCGGCACGCTCCTGGTCCCCGCCCTCGATGCCCAGCACCGTGTAGGGGTTCGCCGCGGCCGGGGCGTCCGGCAGCGGCACGCCGTCCAGCACGTCCTCGTGGGCGGCCACGTCCGTGACGTAGACCAGCCCGGCGTCGGCCTGCCCGGAGCGGACCTTGCCCAGGACGTCGGTCACGGAGGTCTCCTCGCTCACCGGGCGCAGGGACGTCCCGGCACGCTCCGCGAGGACGCGTGCGGCCCGCCCGCACGGGACCTGCTCGGCGCACACGACGGTGGCGAGGTCCGCCCGCCCGAGGTCGGCCAGGGAGCGCACGTCCCGGGGGTTGCCCTCGGCCACCGCGATGGTCAGCCGGTTGCGGGCCAGGGGCCGGGGCTCGCCCACCGCGCGGCCCGCGTCCACGACCCGCCGCACGGTCCGCTCGTCCGCGGCGGCGAACACGTCGGCCGGGGCGCCCTCGGCGATCTGGACGGCGAGGTCGGCGGAGCCGGCGAAGCTCAGGGCCACGTCCACACCGGGGTGCTGCTCCTCGAAACCGGCGGCCAGGTCCGTGAACGCGCCCGCGAGGGACGAGGCCGCGTAGACGTCGACGCGCTCCGCCGCGCTCGAGGGACCGCACCCGGACAGCACCGCGGCGGC
>NZ_JBISWJ010000046.1:0-8334 GCF_044462225.1 Kocuria kalidii
GTCAGCTCGGTGCAGAGGTCGCCGCCGAGCACGAAGCGGCGCACCGGGGCGCGCAGGGCCTCCGAGAGGTGGTCCGCGCCGGGAAACCGGATGCCGGGCACCCCGTCCCCGATGAGCATGGGCGCGGTGGTGAGGTAGAGCCGGTGCAGCGTCCCGGCCGCCAGGAACCGTGAGACGGTGCGTCCGCCGCCCTCGACGAGCACGCGCTGCAGGCCGCGCCCGGCCAGCGCCTCGAGCACGGCCGAAGGGGCCAGTCCGTCCGCGCCCACGGGCAGCCGCAGCACCGCGACGTGCGGTGCCGGCGCCGCGGGCACGTCCGCGTCCTCGCCCACGACCCACAGGGTGGGCGCGGCGCCGTCCGTGAGCACTGCCGAGTCCCGCGGGGCCCGCGCGGAGGGGTCCAGGACCACGCGGGTGGGATGGGGGCCGGGCACGGCCCGCACGGTCAGCCGGCAGTCGTCGGCGACGACCGTGCCGACGCCCACGACCACCGCGTCCACGAGCGCGCGCAGCCGGTGCAGGTGCGCACGGTCCTCGGGGCCGGTCACGAACTCGGCGTGCCCGGTGCGGGAGGCGATGAACCCGTCCAGGCTCTGCCCCAGCTGGGCGAGCACGAGCGGACCCCGGTGCGCCACGATCGGCCCGTAGCGCTCGACGAGCTCCGTCCCCGGGGACCGGCCGGGCGGGACCCGTCCCGCCAGCAGCGCCTCCCATTCGGCGGCACCGGGGGCGGCGGCACCGGGAGCGGCCGTCACGGGGACGTCGTCGTCCGGGTGCGGCGGCCCGGCCTGGGGGCCGCGGGGTGCGGAGGTGTCGGTCATGGACTCAGTCCCGGGCGAGGAACCGGTCCCCCGCCGTCTCCTCGGCGACGGCCCGCAGGCGGTCGTACTGGTCGGCGGCCTTGGACTCGAGCTGCCGCAGCTCGTCGGCGTCGAGGCGCGGCTCGGCCGGGGCGAGCTCCAGCAGGGTGACCCACATGCTGCGCTTGGCCACGACCAGGGACTGCAGCATCTCGAGCTCCCCGTGGGCGGCGATGCCTGCCCGTTCCCGGATCCGGCTCAGCGGATTGAGCCGGGAGGCGATGCCGGTGACGGTCCCGAGCCCCTTGGCCACCTGGCGCCGGCCGGAGCCCAGGCGGTCGATCATGGCCTCGAGGCGGCCGATGTCCTCCTTGATCTCACCGACGAACGCCGCGAACCGCTCCTCGTAGGGCGTGCCGGCCCACGTGGTGGCCGCCTCGTCGAAGAGCCGCACCCCGGACAGCGCGCCCATGTAGTGCCCGAGCATGTAGGCCTCGAGCTTGTCGGACTGGACCTCTGCCCGCGCAGTGCCGTCGGGGCCGGTGCGTGGCTGCTCGCTCATCTGCTTCTCCTCGCTGATCGGGAGGACACCTCCGCGTGGTGCACCGCGATGCGCTCCGGCGTGCGTCCCGCGGTTCTCCTGGTCCTCCAGCCTACCGACCCCGTCCGCGCCGTGGCGGGAGCGGCAGGACGGGAGCGGCAGGAGTCCCGCGGCCGGTCCGTGCCGCCGGGGCCGGGGCGGGACCGGCGGGGCGAGAACCATAAGGGACATGACTATCATGGGCGCATGACTGAGAACACGACCGGCGCCCCCGACCCCGACGAGCAGGAGACCCTCGGGGCCTCCAGCCCCGAACCGGGCAGCGGGATCGACCGCGACCCCGACGAGTGGGCCACGGGCGAGGAGCCGATGACCAGCGCCCAGCGCAGCTACCTGGACACGCTGGCCCGCGAGGCCGGCGAGGAGCTGCCCGCCGACCTCACGAAGGCCGAGGCGTCCAAGCACATCGACCGCCTGCAGGGCGAGAGCGGCCGGGTCCAGGACCAGTAGGTCCGGCACCGGCGGAGGGGGAGCACCGTGAAGATCGTCGTCCTGGGAGCCACGGGCAACGTGGGCACGGCGGTGCTCCGCCGCCTGCACGCCGCACCGGAGGTCACGCACATCGTCGGGGTCTCCCGCGAGGACCCCGAGCGGGAGGGGGAGCCCTACGACGGCGTCGAGTGGCACACCGTCGACGTCGCCGCGAAGGAGTCCACCGCGGAGCTGGCGGAGATCCTGGACGGTGCGGACGCGGTGATCCACCTCGTGTGGCTCATCCGCCCGAACCGGGACTTCGCCCTCATGCACGAGACGAACGTGGACGGTCTGGTGCACGTGCTCGACGCCGTGGTGCTCGCCGGGGTGCCCCAGGTCGTGTACCCCTCGTCGCTCGGCGCCTACAGCCCCGGCCCCAAGGACCGGGCCGTGGACGAGTCCTGGCCCGTGGGCGGGGTCGAGACCTCGCACTACAACGTGCAGAAGGCCGAGACGGAGGCGGTGCTCAACCGTTTCGAGGAGGCCCACCCCGGGGTCGTCGTGACCCGGCTGCGGCCCGGCTTCCTGTTCCAGGCCGGCGCCGCCCCCGAGATCGGGGACTACTTCCTCGGGGCCCTCGTGCCCAAGGGGCTGATCGCCCGGCTGCGCCTGCCCGTGCTGCCGTTCCCGGAGAAGTTCCGCTTCCAGACGCTGCACACCGACGACGTCGCGGACGCGTTCTGGCGGGTCATCCAGCACCGGGCCGGAGGGGCGTTCAACGTCGCGGCCGAACCGGTGCTCGGCGCCGACGGCGTGGCGCAGGTGCTCGGGGCCAAGCGCGTCCTGCCCGTGCGGCCGGGGCTGCTCCGGGCGCTCGTGGCGATCACCTACCGGCTGCGGCTCCAGCCCACCGACCCCGGCTGGATCGACCTCGCCGACGCCGTGCCGATCATGGACACCACGCGGATCCGCGAGGTCACCGGCTGGTCGGAGACCGTGAGCTCGCTCGAGGCGCTCCGCCAGGTCGTGGACCACCTCGACGGCCGCGAGGGCCTCGGCAACCGGGAGCACCGGCCCAAGTCCCCGCTGGTGTAGCCCCCTGGCGGAGCCCGGCCCGGCCGTGCCGGCTCGGTGCCGCCGGGCCGGGCACGGCCGGGCGGAGGCACCTCCGGCGTGCGCCGGGCGGTCCGCCCGGTCAGCGGTCCCGGCGCTGCAGGAGGGCCAGGACCCCGCTGACCAGCACCATGGCCACCGACGCACCCACGGCGACGGCGAACGCGCCCCGGTGTCCCGCGGCCTCCGCCAGGAGCCCGGCCAGCGCCGCCCCCACGGCGGAGCCCAGCACCACGCCGCTCGCGAGCATCGTCATGACCGTGCCCAGCCGCTCGGGCCGGGCGACGTCCCCGCCGATCGTGTAGATGCTCACCATGGTCGGACCCAGGGGCAGACCCACGACCAGCAGCACCACGAGCATGGGCCCGATGCCCTCCGGCAGCAGGAACAGCAGGCTCAGGACGGCCATGGCGCCCGCGCTGGCCAGCCAGCGCGAGGCGGGCCGGAAGCGCTGCGGCCACCACGCCACGGACAGGGCCGCGGCCGCCGAGCTGATGCCGAGCACGGCGTAGAGCAGCCCGGCGGCGCGCTGCACGCCGAACTCGCCCCCGAAGGCGTTGAGCCCGTTCTGCACGGCGCCGAAGAACGTGCCCATGGCCAGCATCCCCAGCACGGGCAGCAGCACCAGGAGCCGTTCGCGACCGGGGACGGGTCGGGCCGCCGCGCGCCGCCGCTCCGCGGCCGAGACCGCGGGGACCGCCAGGCGCGTGGGGTGCACGGCGAAGGACGCGACCATCGTGAGCGTCAGCACCGCGGCGAGGACGAAGGGGGACCACGGGGCGACCAGTGAGGCCAGGAGGCCCACCAGGGCCGGGCCGAGCACGAAGGTCAGCTCGTCGGCCGTGGACTCGTAGGACAGGGCGGTGTCCAGCTCGCGCCGGTTCCCGCCGGTGAGCCCCCGCCACCGCACCCGGGCCAGCGAACCGACCTGGGGGCACGTGGCGCCCACGAGCAGGGACGCACCGACGAGCAGGGGCACGGGCGGGGCATCCGGGCCTGCGGGGACGTAGGCGGTGGCCAGCAGCAGTCCGATGGCCACCGTGTGGGCGAGGGCGGAGACGAGCAGCACGGCCCGCTGGCCCACGCGGTCGGCGAGGTGGCCCATGAGGGGCCCGCCCAGGGCCGAACCGACCCCGACGGCGCCCGCGGCCAGCCCTCCCACGACGTAGGAGCCGCTGACGGCGGTGGCGAGGGTCAGCGCCCCGACGATGATCATGGCCAGGGGCAGCCGGGCCACGAAGGCGATCGGCAGGAAGTCGCGTCCGGCGAGCTGCACGAGCCGGGCGTACCGGCCGCCGGCCGAGGGGATCGGCCGGCGGCCGGCGTCGTGGTGCGCGGTGTCCTGCTGCCCGGTCGCGGAGTGCTCCGCGCCGGGGAGCGGAGCGGCGGGGACCGGCGCGGCAGGTGTCCGTGCGGCGCGATCCGCCGTGGAAGAGGTGGTCAGGGAGTTCATTCAGGGGTCCTCGGAAGAAGCGCGCACCGTCCCCCCTCCCGGTGCGCCCGACCCGGACAACGGGACCCAGTCTAGCGCCGCTCCGCCCCGTTCTCCGAGGTGGTGGAGCGTCCGCCGTAGGTGACCTCCGCCGCACCCACGGCCGAGGAGACGTACAGGCAGGGGCGGTCCTCGGGGGCGGCGGCGCAGACCGTGGCCGCCGTCAGGTCCGCAGGGTCGCGGTCCTCGGCGCCGGCCACCACGGGCGTCCACCAGCCGGCGTCCTGCACCGTGGCCTCGATCGCCCCGGCACCGGTGGTGACGGCCACGCGCCGCGGGGCGTCGCCGAGGAGCCGGACCTCGGTGGCCCCGACCTCGGTGTGCACGTCCAGGTCCTCGACGACCCGGACGCCGTCGAGGTCGACGGCGCCCACCTCCGAGGCCGCCCACAGGCTGCGGGCGCTGCCGCTCACCTCGATCACGCCGGCCTCGGTGTCGAGCCGGACGTCGCCGAAGTCGCCCTCGACGTTCAGGGCGCCGGCGTCGCCGGAGAGCTGCAGGTCCACGGGCTCGTCGTCGGCCGGTACGGTGACCCGCACGTCGATCTCGGTGCCCGCACCGGGCCAGGAGCTCGACGGCAGGGCATCCAGTGACAGCCGTCCGTCCTCCACCCGGGGCTCGGGGGCGCGGTCGAGGCCGATCCCGGCGTACACGGCCTCGACCCGCAGGTCGGGGACGTCGGCCGTCACGACCTCGATGACGGCCGCGTGACCGTCGACCACCACGGTGTCCACGGGGTCGGTCACCGTCGTGTCCACCTGCCGCTGCTCGATGGACAAGGACGCGGCCGCCGCGGCGCCGCCGCCGGCGAGCAGGAGGAGGGCGCCCAGGCCGCCGAGCACGGCGGTGGGGACGAGCCAGGCCGTGCGCTCGTTCTCGCCGACGACGTCCTGGTCGGTGGGGCCGGGGTGCTCGGTGCGGGTGCTCATGGCCGGAACTCCTGGTGCGTCTGGTGGGTCGGGGCGGGGTGGCCGGGCCCGGGGTCCGGGTAGCCGAGGTAGCGCAGGACCGCGCGGACGCGGCGGTTGCCGCCGTCCTCGTGGGCGAGGCCCAGCTTGGTGAACAGGGAGCGGATGTGCTTCTCCACCGAGGACTCGGTGAGGAACAGGTTCGCGGCGATCGACGCGTTGGACAGCCCCTGGGCCATGAGCCCGAGCACCTCGTGCTCCCGGGGGGAGAGGAGGTCCAGGTCCTGCCGGTGCCGCGAGCGCACGAGCAGCTGGGAGACGACCTCCGGGTCCAGGACGGTGCCGCCCGCACCCACGGTCTCCACGGACTCGAGGAACTGGTCGACGTCCGCCACCCGGTCCTTGAGCAGGTAGCCCAGCCCGTCCCGGCGGGACGCGATGAGCTCGGAGGCGTAGCGCTCCTCGACGTACTGGGAGAGCACGAGCACCGCGATCCGCGGGTGCTGGGAGCGGACCAGGACGGCGGCACGGATGCCCTCGTCCGTGAACGTCGGCGGCAGCCGCACGTCCACGAGCGCGAAGTCCGGCTCGTGCTGCTCGACGGCCTTCAGCAGGTCCTCGGCGGTGTCGACGTCGGCGACCACGTGGTGCCCCGCCTCGGTGAGCAGGCGCACGAGGCCCGCGCGCAGGAGGACGGCGTCCTCGGCGATGACGATGCGCATCAGGACCCCGCCCCTCGGGCGACCGGCAGCTCGACGGTCAGCTCGGTCGGCCCGCCGGCGGGCGAGTCGAGGAAGAAGTGCCCGCCCGCGGAGCGGATCCGGTCGGCGATCCCGGAGAGCCCGCCGCCGGGGACCACGACGGCCCCGCCGCGGCCGTCGTCCGCGATGCGGGCGACCACCCGGCTCCCTCCCGCGGGGTCCGTCTCGAGGCCCACCCGCACCGACGCGGCGTCGGCCTGCGCGTGCTTGGCCAGGTTGGCGAGGCCCTCGGAGACCGCGAAGTACACGGCCGCCTCGGTCTCGGGGGCCAGGCGCGGCACCCGCACGTCCACCACGACCGGGACGGGCGACTGGGCGGCCACGGCGGAGAGGGCGGCGTCGAGACCCCGGTCCTCCAGGACCGCCGGGTGGAAGCCCCGGGCCAGGCGGCGCAGCTCGGTGATCGCCGCCTTGGTGGTGGTGTGCGCCTCCCCGATGAGGTCCTTGGCGCCGGCGGGGTCGTGGTCGATCCGCCGCTGGGCCATCGAGAGGTTCATGGCGACGGACACGAGCTGGGGCTGCACGCCGTCGTGCAGGTCCCGCTCGATCCGGGAGCGCTCGGTGCGGGCACCGCGGACGGCAGTCTCGCGGGCGGCCGCGGCCTCGGCGGCCCGGCGGCGCAGCTCCGCGGCCTCGTCGACGCGCAGCAGCAGCCGGGACAGACCGCGGTGGGCGGCCACGGCGAGGACCACGACGAGCAGGCCGAGCAGCGCGAGGGCGACCCCGGCGAGGACCACGGCCCAGTCCGGCCAGGTCCCGACCAGCTCGGAGGGCCAGACCGGGTTGGACTCGGCGGCGTACAGCGGGGCGAGGGCCAGCGCCACCGCGGCGCCGGTGCCGGCCAGGGCGGTGACGGCGACCCAGCCCAGGGCGGTGGTCAGGACCAGGTGCAGCAGGCCGGTCCAGAACGCGGGGTCGGAGACGTCCAGCCACCACTGGTGGACGATCCGCCACCCGTCGGTGCGGGGCGAGCGGCGCCGGCGCGGTGCGGGCAGATGCAGTCCGAAGGCAGCCTGCGTGCGGCGGCGCTCGACCCACTCGATCCCGCGGACCGCGTAGATCGCGGCCACGAGCAGGACCACGCCGACCAGGGCGGCGAGCGAGGCGATCCCGGCGGAGACCAGGGAGACGAGGGCGGTGAGCCACAGCGTGCCCAGTGCGGCGTCCACCACCAGATCGGTGCCGCCGAAGAAGAGGGTCCTGGGGGACCACGGTCCCCACTCGCGGGGGACGCCGGGGCCGGCGGGCCGGGACCCGCCGCCGGAACGCCGGGCGGTGTCCCCGGGAGCCCCGGAACGGTGGCCGGGCCGGGTGCCGGGCTCGTGCGGGGGGCCGTGTCCGGTGTCGGGGGCGGTGCCGGGGTCGTGGCCAGGATCGTGGCCGGGGTCGTGGCCGGCTTCGGGGCCGCTCCACGGTGCGGACGGCAGGGGCCGGGTCTCGTGCGGTGTGCTCATGTCCTTCACGCTACGGTCGCCGGCCGGCTCCGCACTGCGACGTTCTCCACCTGTTACCACTGCGGTTTTCCGCACCCCGGTCCGCACCTCGGTCCGCAGCTCGGTCCGCACTCCGGCACGCGGGAGCCCGCGGCCGCGTCCCGGTCGCCTGCCCGCCGTGCCCGCGGCGGGGGACCGCAGCGGCACGGTCGGACGGATGGGGCAGGCCTCAGCCGGCGCCCAGGAGGTTCACGCCCGCGGCCGCGAGTGCGCCGAAGGCGATGCCCCACAGCACGATGGAGAGGATCTGCCACCGGATGACGGCGTTGCGGTCCGCGCCGAAGGACACCATGGCGGTCGCCGTGATCTGGCTCGGGAGGATGGTCTGCCCCAGCAGGCTCACACCGGCCACACCGTACTTGTCGAACGCCCGGCGCAGCCGCTGCCGCTTGGCCGAGGGCTCCCGGGCGTCGCCGGCGAACCGGCGCCTGAGACCGTGCGCGCCCAGGACCAGCGCGAGCATGGAGGCCACGTTGCCGACGACGGCGGCCCCGACCGCCACCACCGGGTCGAGCCCGGCGAGGACGCCGATCACGGAGCCGAAGTACGACTCGACGAACGGGACCGCCCCGGCCGCCACCACCCCCAGCCACTGGAGCAGCGGCGGCAGGGAGGAGGTGAAGTCCTGCAGGGCGTCGATCATCGGGGTCCTTCCGGGAGCGGCGTCTCGGCCCGTCCGCGCTCGCCGTCGGGCCCTCTCCCCGCACGCTAGCGGCGGCGGCTCCTCCGGGTCCTCCCCCGGCGGGCGGAGC
>NZ_JBISWJ010000047.1:0-8746 GCF_044462225.1 Kocuria kalidii
CCCGCCGCCGCCGGACCGCTCCGTCCGGGGGAGGAGATGACGGACGAGGAACCGGGCCCGGGTCCTCGGGCTGCTCCGGTGCCGGGCGCCGCAGCCCCGGCCCGGCGGTGCCGGTCGCCCGGCGCGGGCAGCGGCGGATCACGCAGGAACACCTCGACGCGCTCGGCGCGCCGGGCGCTCAGACCGCGGTCACGAGCTGGGAGCGGCGCAGACGGTGGTTCCGGACCGACACCAGCCGCCGGAGCCCCGTGCCGTCCTCGAGCACCCACGCGATCCCCAGCTGCGGGGCCACCTCGCTGACCGTGCCGGTGAAGCACGGCCGGCGGTGCTCCCCGGCCTCGACCCGGTCTCCCGGCTGCACCCGGGCCAGACCGAGGATCCATACGTTGTTCGCGGTCACGGGTGACCCCTTCCGAGTCGTGCGACGAATGCTCCCATCCTCGTCCCCGCATGTGGCCACGGCGTTACCGGGCGGTTGAGATCCCATGTCCTCGCATCGACGCGCAGTCCTCGCCGGATTGGAGGGCCGGCGGGGCTCAGTACTTGCGCAGCGCCACGCGCGGCTGCCCCGTCCACCGGGCGCGGAGCAGCGCGGAGACGTCCAGGAGCAGGTCCGTCAGCTCCCCGGAGCCGGGGCCCAGGGCACGGACCACGACCCCGGGCACCGGCAGCTCGGACACACCGCACCTCAGCCCCGGCACCCGCTCCTCCGCCGCGCCGAGCAGGTCGTGGACCTGCTCCACCAGCTCGCGGTCCACCCGCGGGTCCACGACCAGCAGGGACCCGAGGTGCGTACGGCCCTCCAGGAACCCCAAGCCCGCCACGGCATCGTCCCCGGGGTGCAGGCGAAGGTTGTCGAGGACCACCGTGCGCCCGCCCATCCGCACCTCGGTCCGCAGCACCACGCCGCGGTAGCGGAAGACGGTCCCGTCCGGCGCCCACCCGGGGGTCACGACCTCGCCCGCCACGAAGCAGGCCGAGGGATCCATCGACACGGTCGTGGACTGGACGTGGTCGGCGCCCTCGTAGGCGATCAGCTGGTCCGGGAGGTACTCGAGGACCGCACCGGGGCCGAGCTCGAACCGCATGTCCTGCCGGGCCGGGGCGGCCGGGGTGCGGTAGACCTTGGTGGCCGACTGGGTGGTGAGCAGGGTGCTGCCGGCGGCCTCGACCGTGACGTCCAGCTCGTACCGGTCCCCACCGAGGTATCCGCCGCCCGGGTTGACGACCACGAAGCACGGCTGTCCGGACCCGTCCGGCCGGTGCGGGCGCAGCACGCGCAGCGCGCCGGCGTGGAACTGGCGGACGGCCACGGTCCGCCCGCCGCGGGGCCTCAGGACGAGCTCGAGCCGGCCGGTCGGCTCAACGGTCCGCCCGACGGCGCCCGCGGGCGCGACGGCGGTCACGGGACCATGTCCAGCATCAGCACGTCGTGCCGGATCCACGCCAGGATCCGCTCGAGGCCCTCGTCGGTCCGGAGGTTGGTGAAGCAGAACGGCCGGTCCTTGCGGAACACGGCCGAGTCCGCGGCCATGACGTCGAGGTCGGCGCCGACGTGCGGGGCGAGGTCGATCTTGTTGATCACGAACAGGTCGGCCTTGATCATGCCCTGCCCGGCCTTGCGGGGGATCTTCTCGCCCTGGGCCACGTCGATGACGTAGACGGAGAAATCGACCAGCTCCGGGCTGAAGGTGGCGGAGAGATTGTCCCCCCCGGACTCGACGAACACGATCTGCAGGTCCGGGTGCTCGGCGCACAGCTTCTCGATCGCTGCCTCGTTCATCGACGTGTCCTCGCGGATGGCGGTGTGCGGGCAGCCACCGGTCTCGATCCCCACGATCCGGTCGAGGGGCAGCACCCCGTTGCGGGCCAGGATCCTGGCGTCCTCGATCGTGTAGATGTCGTTGGTGATCGCCGCCATCGACACCTCGTGGATCAGGGCCCGGGTGACCCGCTCCACCAGCTGGGTCTTGCCGGCGCCCACGGGCCCGCCCACGCCGATGCGCACGGGGCCCCTGCCGGTCGGTGCGGGAGAGGTGGGGGAGACGGTGGTCATGGGGTACTCCTGGGTCGGTGCGGTCGGTGCGGTCGGTGCGGTCGGTGCGGTCGGTGCGGTCGGTGCGGTCGGTGCGGTCGGTGCGGGGCGCCGTGGGCGTGGAGCGCCCGGTCGGCGGGTCAGGACATGAACATGCGGGCCCGCTGCCAGGTATGGCGCATCTGGGCGATCTCCAAACCGGGGCTGGTCGCCCCGGCCTCGTGGTCGGCCATGCGCCCGATCCGGTCGACGCCGCGGGCGACGTCGTCGTGCAGGGCGCGCAGCACGCGCTGGCCCGCGCTCTGGCCGATGGGGATGCCGCGCACGGCGTTCTGGGTCAGGGAGGTCACGGTCGAGAAGAGGTAGGCGCCGGCGAGCTGCTCCCAGGCCACCCCGAGGCCGGTGCCCACGAGCGCGAAGGCCACGGCGGGGTTGCCCCGGCTCGTGCCGGCGCGCTGCCGCTCCGCGTAGGCCAGCAGCCGGCGCGAGGGGAAGTTCTCGGCGCCGATGCCCGTCATCCGTCGTCCCATCGCGGTCGCGGCGTCCCGCACCTGGACGGGCAGGGCCTGGGCCGCCAGCAGGTCGTCGGCGCGCCACACGGCGTCGTCGTCGGCCGCCGTGGCGACCGCGCGGACAGCCCAGCCCTCCGCGGGCACCACCTGGTGGTGCAGGCAGTGCCGGACCCAGTCCAGGAAGCTCGGCTCGTCGTGGACCGTGCCGTCGTCCACGTAGGTCTCGAGCCCCAGGGAGTGGGTGAACGCGCCGGTGGGCAGGGCGGAGTCCGCCAGCTGCAGGACGGCGAGCGTCCCCGCGAGGGTCCCTGGGGTGCTCGCGGCGGAGCGCTCAGTGGGTGTGCTCGGCATGGCGGAAGGGGACCTCCATCTGCCGGTCGACGCGCGCGAAGCGCACCCCGGCGTCCTGCAGGAAGGCCTCGGCGGTGTGGTCGTATTGGAGCACCATGACCCCGTCGTGGTCCGGGAGCCCCGCGACCTCGGCCGCGGGGCCGAGGAACTGAGCGGGCAGGTGCCGGTTGCCCAGGGCGTGGGCCACGAAGCCCATCTGCTCGATCGTGGCGGGAGCGACGACCAGGACGTCGGTGGGCAGGGTCGAGACGACCACGGCGTTGTGCCCGTCCCGGTGCAGGATGTCCCCGTCCTGGAGTTCCCGCCGCGTGGTCAGGCGGATCCCCACCTCGGTCCCGTGGTCGGTCACGACCCGCTGGACGCGCCTGCGCAGCTCGGACCCGGAGAGCGCGATCCGCTCCAGGTGCAGATCGGAGCGCTCCTGCTCGGTGAGGTCGGCCAGGTTGCCGACGACGGCTTCGACGATCACGGGTGCGGGTCCTCTCGGGGTGTTCGGGATGCTGGGGACGTCCGGGACGTCCGGGGCGGCCGGGTGCACCGGACGGTGCCGGCGGACCGGTCAGAACAGGAAGTAGCGCTGGGCCATGGCGAGCTCCTCGGCGGGTTCGCACGTGACGAGCTCACCGTCCACCCGGACCTCGTAGGTCTGCGGGTCCACCTCGATCTGCGGGGTGGCGTCGTTGTGCCGCATGTCCTTCTTGGACAGCCCGCGGATCCCGCCCACGGGCACCACCCGCTTGCGCAGGCCCAGCCGCTCGCCCACGCCCGCCTCGGCGGCGGCGCGGGACATGAAGGTGATGGAGTTCGCGTGCGGGGCGGTGCCCTTCGCGCCGAAGGCGTCCCGCATCAGCTGCGGCTGCGGCGTGGGGATCGAGGCGTTGGGGTCGCCCATCAGGGAGTGCACGATCTGCCCGCCCTTGAGCACGAGCTGCGGCTTCACCCCGAAGAACACCGGGTCCCACAGCACGAGATCCGCGAACTTGCCGGTCTCCACCGAGCCCACGACGTCGGCGATCCCGTGCGCGACCGCCGGGTTGATCGTGTACTTGGCCACGTAGCGCTTCAGCCGGGCGTTGTCCCCGCGGCCGGTCTCCTCCGGCAGGGGGCCGGTGCGACGCTTCATCTGGTCGGCGAGCTGCCAGGTGCGCAGCACCACCTCGCCCACGCGGCCCATGGCCTGGGAGTCCGAGGACGTCATGGAGAAGACCCCGAGGTCGTGCAGGACGTCCTCGGCGGCGATCGTCTCGGGGCGGATGCGGGAGTCCGCGAACGCCACGTCCTCCGGGATGTCCGGGTTGAGGTGGTGGCAGACCATGAGCATGTCCAGGTGCTCCTCGGCCGTGTTCCGCGTGAACGGCAGAGTGGGGTTCGTGGAGGACGGCAGCACGTGGGACAGGGCCGCGATGCGGATGATGTCCGGGGCGTGGCCGCCGCCGGCGCCCTCGGTGTGGAACGTGTGGATCACCCGGCCGCCGATCGCCGCCACCGTGTGCTCGAGGAAGCCGCACTCGTTGAGGGTGTCGGTGTGGATGGCCACCTGCACGTCGTGCTCCTCGGCCACGGCCAGGGCCGTGTCGATCGCGGCCGTGGTGGCCCCCCAGTCCTCGTGGATCTTCAGGCCCACGGCGCCGGCACGGATCTGCTCCGCGAGGGGCTCGGGGGTGCTCGCGTGGCCCTTCCCGAGCAGCCCGAAGTTCATGGGGTAGTCGTCGAGGGCCCGGAACATCCGGGCCAGGTGCCACGCCCCCGCGGTGATGGTGGTGGCGTTGGAGCCCTCGGCCGGGCCGGTGCCGCCGCCGAACATCGTGGTGATCCCGGAGGACAGGGCGGTGCCGATCTGGTCGGCGCCGATGAAGTGGATGTGCGCGTCGATCCCGCCCGCGGTGAGGATCCGCCCCTCGCCGGCAATCACCTCGGTGGAGGCCCCGATGAGGATGTCGACGCCGTCCATGATGTCCGGGTTGCCGGCCTTGCCGATCGCGCTGATGTGACCGTCCCGCAGCCCCACGTCCGCCTTGTAGATCCCGGAGGCGTCCAGGATCACGGCGTTGGTGATCACGGTGTCCACCACGCCGTCGTCCCGGGTCAGCCGGCCGTTGTGGCCCATGCCGTCCCGGATCACCTTCCCGCCGCCGAAGACCACCTCGTCCCCGGGGACCGTGCGGTCGTGCTCCACCTCGAGGAACAGCTCGGTGTCCGCCAGGCGCACCAGGTCCCCGGTGGTGGGCCCGTAGAGGCTCGTGTACTGGGCGCGGGACATCTCGTGGCTCATGGCTGCTCCTTGTCGGGAACGTCGGTGCCGGGAACGTCGGTGCCGGGTGCCGCGGCCGGGGCGTCGAGGGGTCCGTCGACCCGGTTGCCCAGGCCGTGCACCTCGCGGCGCCCCACGAGGGCCACGAGCCGGACCCGCTTGCGGTCGCCGGGCTCGAAGCGCACGGCCGTGCCGGCGGGGACGTCCAGGCGGAAGCCGCGGGCCGCCGCCCGGTCGAACTCGAGCCCGGGATTGGCCTCGGCGAAGTGGAAGTGCGAGCCCACCTGCACGGGGCGGTCGCCACGGTTGACCACGTCCACCTCGGTGGTGGGACGGCCCGCATTGATCACGACGGGCTCGGGCCGCAGGACGTACTCTCCGGGGATCACGGGGCGCTCCTTCCGGGGCGGGGACAGCAGGTCAGCGGATGGGGTCGTGGACGGTGACGAGCTTGGTGCCGTCCGGGAACGTCGCCTCGACCTGGACCGCGTGGATCATCTCCGGCACGCCCACCATGACGTCCTCGCGAGCGAGGATCGTGGAGCCCCAGGACATGAGGTCGGCCACGGTGCGGCCGTCCCGGGCGCCCTCCAGCAGCTCGGCCGTGAGCAGGGCGACGGCCTCCGGGTGGTTGAGCCGCAGCCCCCGCTCCCGGCGGCGGCGCGCGAGGTCGCCGGCCACGACGACCAGCAGCTTCTCCTGTTCGCGGGGTGTCAGGTGCACGGCTCTCCTCGGGACTGCGGGTGCGCAGGGACAGTCGTCAACGTAGGGGCTGCGTGTTACGGCCGGGTTGACCCGGTGTTTCGGGCAGGTGCCGGGAGCACCGGCGGGCCGGCCCGCCTCAGAGCGCGAGCGCCGCCCGCGCGTGCTCCTCCGCCCGCTCCCCGGCGCGGCCGGAGGCGCTGACGCGCCCGGAGTCCAGGACGTACCAGTCGGTGGCCGAGCCCAGCGCGAAGCCGACCCGCTGCTCCACGAGCAGCACCCGGATCCCGGTCCCGGCGGCCAGCTGCAGGATCTTCTGCTCGATCTCCTGCACCACCGAGGGCTGGATGCCCTCGGTGGGTTCGTCCAGGATCAGCAGGGACGGCTCGGTGATCAGGGCCCGGGCGATGGCCAGCTGCTGGCGCTGTCCGCCCGAAAGGAGCCCGGCCCTGCGCTCGAGGAGACCCTCGAGCGCAGGGAACATGGCCAGGGCGCGGTCGACGGCCGCCCGCCCGTTCTGCTGGTTGGTGGTGGCCCCGGTGTAGAAGATGTTGGGGGACGACTCGAGCCCCTCGTACTGGACGGGGTAGAACAGCAGCGAGTCCTGGGCCTCGAAGACCGGGAGCATGGCCTTGCGGCTCGCGGAGGTCCAGCCGCCGAACACCGCGGCCACGCAGTCCTGGCGGATCAGCTTCGAGGCCTTCTCGGCGAACACGGTCGGCTCGCTCGCGCCGTCCTCGGTGACGGGGTCGAGCTCCTTGCCGAGCACCCCGCCGTCGGCGTTGATCTCCTCGATCGCCAGGTGCAGGGAGCGGTTGACGGTCGTCTCGCTCACGGCCATCGTGCCGGAGAGGGAGTTGAGCAGACCCACCTTCACGGTGTCGCCGGAGGTGTCCACGCACGAGGCGGACGGGGCCTGGGCCGCCTGCGCACCCGGCTGCGGGTCGTACTTGGCGCCGCACCCCGTGAGGAGCGTCGCGGACACGAGGGCCGGGATCAGAGCGCGCCGTGCGGAGACCGTCATGCGTCCTGCCTTCCGGGGAGGGGGGGGCGGCGCCGGCCGCGCTCCCGCAGGGTGCGGGACCGGGCTCGGCCGGGATGAGAGCGACGCTAGCCAGCCCGGATTTCGGGGCGGGGGCCCAGACGTTTCCCGTCGGTTTCGGAACGGCCGTCCCGTGTCCCGGCCGGATCGCCGTGCCGGAGGAACCGGTGCTGCGCCAGGGGTGCGGGCGCTTCCCGGTCGGGGGGCCGGGCTTCCGGCAGGTGGTCGAGGCGCTCGCCGAGGTGCTCGACGGCCTCCGCCGGCCGTCCGGCTCCAGCTGTGCGGCGGGGCGCGGAAGGCGGTCCGTATGCTCAGGACGGAGGGAGAGCGCGGTCCGCCGGGACCGCGCGGGCACCCGGAGAGGTCGTGGTGGGATGCCGTGCTCTGCGCGCCCGCTCGCGGTGGCGGTGCTGCTCGTGGTCCTGGTCACCGGGTGCGGCCCGGGGTTCCCGCGGGACCCGTCGGGCACCCTCGACCGGGCGCGCGGTGGTGAGCTGCGGGTGGGGGTCTCGGAGAACCCGCCCTGGACGGAGGTCGCGGACAGCGGCCGGCCCTCCGGGGTCGAGATCGAGCTGGTGGAGGACTTCGCCGAGCGGGTCGACGCCGACGTCGTGTGGTATCCCGGGGCCGAGGGTCAGCTCCTGCGCTTGCTCGAGACCGGTGACCTCGACGTCGTCGTCGCGGGCCTGACGGCCGACTCCCCGTGGGGGCAGCGCACGGCCCTGACCCGCCCGCACACCGAGATCGAGACCTGGGACGGGCGCACCGAGCGGTTCGTGCTCGCCACGCGGGCCGGGGAGAACGGCTTCCTCACCGAGCTGGAGCGCTTCCTCGTGGTGCGGGAGGACGGGTGACCCGCCCGCCGGCGCGTGCCCGGTTCGGGACGACCGAACTCACGGACGAGCAGGCGCAGAGGCTGCGGCGCGCGGTGCGCCTCGAGTGGATCAGCATCGGCACGCTCGCGCTCGTCGTCGCGGCCATGGGGCTCGTGGCGGGCCGGTCGCAGGCGATGCGGGCCGCGTGGGTCGAGGACATGCTGTCCCTCCTCCCGCCGATCGTGTTCCTCGTGTCCGTGCGGATCGCCCGGAGGCCCCCGACGCCGCGGCATCCCTACGGGTACCACCGGGTCGCGGGGGTGGGCCACCTGACGGCGGCCGTGGCGCTGCTGGGGGCGGGGGCCGCCCTGGTCGTCGACTCCGGGACGGCGCTCGTGACCGGCGACCGGCCGCAGATCGGGGTGCTGGACGTCCTCGGCACCCCCGTGTGGGCGGGATGGCTCATGGTGGTCGTGGTGCTGGCCACCAGCGTCCCGCCCGTGCTCCTCGGCCGGATGAAGACCCGGCTGGCCGAGGAGCTGCACGACAAGGTGCTCCTCGCCGACGCCGATCTGAACAGGGCCGCCGGGACGGCCGGGCTCGTCACGGCCGCCGGGGTCCTGGGCACCGGGACGGGGCTGTGGTGGGCGGACGCGGCCGCCGCGCTCGTGGTCTCCACCTCGGTCGTCGCGACCGGGGTGCTGCACCTCAGGAGCTCGGCGGCCGGCCTCGCGGACTCCCGCGCCAGCACGTACGACGACGCCGCACCGCACCCTCTCGTCCGGGAGGTGGAGACGGTGCTGCGGCAGCAGCCGTGGGTGCGGGACGTCGGCGTCCGGGTCCGCGACGAGGGCCACGTCTTCCACGTCGAGGGCTTCCTGGCCCCGGCGGCGGGCACGGTCCCGACGCTCGAGCAGCTCGCGGCGGCCCGGCGGCGGTGCCTGGAGCTGGACTGGAAGATCGCCGACGTGGTGCTCGCTCCCGTGGCGGAGCTGCCGGAGGACCAGGTCCCGCGCTGACGGCCGTCACCGCCGGCGG
>NZ_JBISWJ010000048.1:0-34086 GCF_044462225.1 Kocuria kalidii
GCAGGACACGGCCCCGCTCGGCCGCGAGGAGTCCCGCTCCTACTCCTCGGTGACGGTGGCCTCGGTGGCGTGCAGCCAGGGGTCGCCCACGTGGTCCTCGAAGAGCGCGTCATCGAGCTCGACCCCGACCTCCTCCGCCGCGGCGGTGACCTCGAAGCCCTCCTGGACCACGCCGACCACCTCGATCGTCTGGCCCTCCTCGAGGTCGGGCACGTCGAGGTCGTGGACCACGAGCAGGGGATCGAGGGTGAGGTCGTCGGGGTCGCCGATCGTCAGGGCCGAGGGGGAGACGACCTCCTCGACCTCACCGGTGAGCGAGACGTCCTGCCCCTCGTAGACGAGCCGGTCGTCGTAGAACTGGCGGTTGTAGGCGCCGCCGTACGGGGTCCCGGGGGCTGCCGGGGGCACGTCCGCTGCGGGGGGAGAGCTCTCGATGACCTCGCCCTCGGTGATGTCCTCCACCTCGGTGCCCGTGTCCGCCTCGTCGGCCCCGCAGCCGGTGAGCGCCAGTCCTGCGGCGGCGAGCAGGCCCACGGCGGCCCTGCGGGTGGTGTGCTGTTCACGCGTTCTCATGATGCGCCTCCTGGTGTTGGCCATGGTCACCGGTCCGGCGCATCGACGGCGCAGCACCGGGTCCGGCTGCGTGCATGTCGAGCGTAGGCACGCCGACTTCGGCCCGACAAGGAGAGATCCGGAACTCTGCGGCCTTTCCGGGACCCCCGTGACCCTCCTGTGACGAGGACTGCCGGGTCCTGCCCCTCCTGGGTGACGGGGACGGCGACGGCGGTGGCGACGGCGTGCGGCCGGGGCTCGCCGTCGTGGTCCTCGGGGTCCCCGTCCACGACGCCGTCCCCGACCGGCCGGTGCCGGGGCTGCTCCGGCTACCCGGGGTCGACGATCCGCCCGGACGAGGCCACGAGGTACGGCCGGCTCTCGTAGGCGACGAACAGCTCGTCGTCGAGGTCGATCCCGAACTCCTCCTCCACGGCGACGATCTCGAAGATCTCCTCGACCGTGCCGGTGACCTCCACCTCCTGGCCGACGTCGACGGGCGGGATGCTCTCCTGGGTCTCGATGACCAGCAGCGGGTCCACGTCGGCCCCGACGGTGAAGGCGTCCGGGGTGAGGGTCTCCTCCACGGCGCCCGTGACGGTGACCTCCTGGGCCGCGTAGGTCCCGAGGTCGTCGATGAAGGCCTGGTCGTACGGGCCGACGTAGACGGTGCCTGCGGTGGGTCCCCCCGCAGCGGACCCCTCGTCGGTGGGCTCCACCGCTGTGGGATCCTCCGCCGGGGGATCGTCGAGAGGCTCCTGGACGGGCTCCTCGACCGACTCGTCGGCCAGGGGGTCCTCCGGGGCGGGCCCCTGCGGGCCGCACGCCGCGAGTCCGAGACCCGCGACGGTGAGTACGCCGACGGCCATCATGCGGGTGCTGCGACGATCTGACGTCCTCATGGAGTCCTCCTGAAGGTCGGTTCCTGGCGCGGGTCGTGCGGGTGTGGCGGCGGTGACGTGCCTCACGACCGTAAGTCAGCTGTTGATCGGGGCGCAAGGAGAACGGCGCATCCTGCGTCGACTCCCGGGGAGTCGTGACCCCACCGTGACCACGCGCGGGTCAGAGCCGCAGGTGCACGAGGCTCGGTCCCTGGACCGCGAGCGCCTCGACGACCTTCTCGGCGAGGTTCTCCTGCGTGGCCACGAGGCCGACCGCGCCGAAGGCCTCCGCCAGCGCCGGCCAGTCCGGCTGCCGCAGGTCCACGGCGAGCGGGTCGATGTCCCGGTCGGTCATGTTCTGCCGGATCTCCCCGTAGCCGCCGTTGTCCACGCACACGATCGGCAGGTCCACGCCGAGCTCCACGGCGGTCATCAGCTCCTGGATCGAGAACATCAGGGCGCCGTCGCCCACGAGGCAGAGCACGGGCCGGTGGGGGGCGGCGAGCTTCGCCCCGATCGAGGCGGGCAGGCCGTAGCCCAGGGTCGCGTAGGTCCCCATGTACAGCAGGGAGTGCGGGAGCTGTGCGCGGAAGAACGTGGTGGACCCCAGATAGGTGACCTGGGAGGAGTCGCCGCCGATGATCGTGTCCTCCGGCACCACGGACATGATGGTCTCGTTGAGCGCCGCGAGCTCGGGCGCGGTGCGGCGGCCCTCGTCGTCGAGCCGGGCGAAGACCTCGGTGAGGTCGCGCGGGGCGCGCGGGGCGAGCGGTCCGACCGCCTCGACGAGCTGGGGGACCACGGCCGCGGAGTGACCGGGCAGCTCGATATCGGGGTCGAGGTTGCACAGCATCTGGTCGCGCTCGATGTCCACGCGCAGGATCGGCCCCCGGGGCGTGATGTCCCCGCCCCAGAGCTCGGCCTCGCCCACCTTCGAGCCGATCACCAGCAGGGCGTCGGCGGAGCGCAGGAACTCGTGCGCGGTGGACAGCCGCAGGTCGGCGCCCAGGGACAGCCGGTGCCGCTCGGGGATCGCGCCCTTGCCGTTGGTCGTGGTGATCACCGGCGCCTCGAGCAGCTCGGCCAGGTCGAGCAGCCGCGCGCCCGCGGCCAGCGAGCCGCCGCCGGCCAGGATGACGGGGCGCTCGGCGGCGCGCAGGATCTCGGCCGCGCGCTGCACGTCGTCGACGGGCGCCGGCTGCGGGGCGCCGAGCCGGCGCGGCGCGACCTGCCGGTCCGTGTAGTCGAGCTCCGCCTCCAGCACGTCCAGCGGGATCTCGATGTGCACCGGCCGGGGCCGGGAGTGGGCGAAGTCCCGGAAGGCGTCGTGGATCATGGTCACGGCCTCGGCCCCGCCGGTGACCCGGCGGCTGCGGCCGACGATCGCGTCCACGGCCGCGGAAGGGTTCTTCGTCTCGTGCAGCGAGCCGATGTCCCGGAAGTCGTGGCCCACGGGCCGTCCGGGGGACAGGATGATCATCGGGCGGGACTCGGCGTAGGCCGTGGCCGCCCCGGACAGCGAGTTGAGCAGACCCGGACCGGACGTGGTGATGACGACCCCCGGCAGCCCGGAGACCTGGCTCCACCCGTCGGCGCCGTAGGCGGCGCCCTGCTCGTGGCGCGGGGTCACGGCACGGATGCCCAGCTCGCGCAGCGGACGGTAGAACTCGAGCGAGTGGGTCCCGGGGATGCCGAAGACGGTGTCGACGCCGTAGCCCCGGAGCGTCTCCAGCACGGCACGGGCGGTGGTCCTGCGGGCGGTCATGAGTGGTCCTCCAAGAAGTGGGGCGGCGTGGGCGGGTCGGGCGGGATGTCGTGCTGCGGGCGCGTCGGCGGGTCAGTCCGTGCCGGCGGGTCCGTCCTTGACGTAGAGCAGGCGCTTGTTGACGAACTCGTCCATCCCCAGCGGTCCCAACTCCCGCCCGTAGCCGGAGCGCTTGACCCCGCCGAAGGGCATCTCCGCGCCCTCGGCCTCGGGCGCGTTGACGTTGGCCATGCCGGCGTCGAGGCCCTCGGCGAGCCGGCGCGCCCGGTCCGGGTCCGTGCTGAAGACCGCCCCGCCCAGCCCGTAGGGCGTGTCGTTGGCCAGGGCGAGGGCCTCCTCGTCCCCGGTCACCCTGTAGACCACGGCCACGGGGCCGAAGAGCTCCTCGTGGTGGGCGGCCATGTCCGGGGTGATCCCGGTGAGCACGGTCGGCTCCAGGTACGCGCCCGGGCCCTCGAGCACCCGTCCGCCGGCGTGCAGGGTGGCGCCGGCGTCCACGGCGTCCCGGATCCGGCTCGCCAGGTCCTCGGCCGCGGCCCGGGAGGAGAGGGGCGCGAAGGTCCCGGGGGCGTCGTCGGCGGGGTCGCCCGGGGTCAGCGCCGAGGCCTGCCGGGTCAGCTCGGCCACGAACTCGTCGTGGATGTCGTCCATGACGATCATCCGCTTGTTGGAGTTGCACGACTGGCCGGTGTTGGCCATGCGGGTGGCGAAGGCCGCGCGGGCGGACTCCTGCACGTCGGCGGCGTCCAGCACCACGTAGGGGTCGGAGCCGCCCAGTTCCAGCACGACCTTCTTCAGGTTCCGCCCGGCGAGCTCGGCGACCTTCGCCCCGGCCCGCTCGGACCCGGTCAGCGACACGCCCTGGACCCGGGGGTCGGCGATGATCTCCGCGATCTGGCCGTGGTCGGCGAAGAGGTTGACGTAGGCGCTGGCCGGCACCCCGGCATCGTCCATGAGCTGCTGCAGCGCGAGGGCGGAGCGGGGGCAGCTCTCGGCGTGCTTGAGCACGATCGTGTTGCCCAGCACCAGGTTGGGGGCGGCGAAGCGGGCCACCTGGTAGTAGGGGAAGTTCCACGGCATGATCCCCAGCAGCACCCCCACGGGGCGCTTCTGGATGACCGCCCGGCCGCCGCCGGACGTGGAGATCGGCTGGTCGGCGGCCAGGGCCGGGCCCTGCTCGGCGAAGTAGCCGAAGATCTCGGCGCAGAACTCGGCCTCCTCCCGTGCCTCGGAGATCGGCTTGCCCATCTCCTCGGTGATGATCGCGGCCAGCTCCTCGGCCCGCTCGGCGAACAGCGCCCCGACGCGGGCGGCGGCGGCGGCCCGCTCCTCGATCGGCACGGCCCGCCACGCGCGGAAGGCGGCGTCGGCGCCGGCGAGGGCGTCCCGGACCTGGGCGTCCGTGGCCGTGGGGTGCTCGGCCAGCACCTGGCCGGTGGCCGGGTTGACGGACCGGTAGGCGGACGAGGCGGCGGGGGCATCAGCGGTCATGGCGGGTTCTCTCCACTTCAGGGGATCGGATGTCGTCTTCAGAGGGGTCGGCTGCCGGCGACGGCGCCGCCGGGCCGGGGGACATGGGTGTGCGGGACGACCGGGCACGGGCGGCACGGGACGCCCCGGCCGCCCGTGCCGGGAACGGCGGAGGGGGCTCACAGCTGCATCGCCACCGCCCGCACCGGCGAGCCGTCCAGGCCGCTCAGCCGCAGCGGGAGGGCGCTCAGCACCGGGTCCCGCCAGGTGACGGCGTGCAGGTTCGTCAGGTTCTCGATGATCACCCCGCCGGCCCCCAGGACCGCCGCGTGCACCGGCAGCTCGAGCGGGCCGGTCGAGGAGGCGTCCGGGGTGCGGTCCGGGTTGAGGGTGTCCACGCCGAGCACGCGCACTCCCGACTCGAGCAGGCGCTGGGCGATCTCCGCGTGCAGCACCGGGTGCGCCAGATAGCGCGGCGTGCCGAAGTGCCGGGACCAGTCGGTGCGGAACAGCACGATCGTGCCGGCACCGACGTCCTCCAGCTGCGCCCGGACGTGCGCCCAGCGGATCACGTCGTGGTCCCCGAGGTCCGGGACGTGCACGATGCGCGCCGGTCCCACCAGGCGGGAGAGGTCGAGCTCGTCCACGGGCGGCCCTCCCTCCACCGTGTGCAGCGGGGCGTCCAGGTGCGTCCCGCTGTGCGTGCCCAGGTGCAGCTCGGTCACCTGGAAGCCGTCCAGCGGGAAGGACGCCGCGAGCCGGGAGTCCACGGGCGGGTCCCCCGGGAAGACCTGCATGCCGGCCTCCACGGAGTGGCTCAGGTCAACGAGGCGCATCGGCGGCCTCCTCGGGCTCGTCGACCTCGCCGAGCCCGCCGTGGGGCGCGGACCGCACCGTCCCGTCGGTCTCCGCCGGCGCGTCGGCGAGGTGGTGCTGCGCCGGGCGTCCCGGCACGATCCGCCGGGCCGCGAGGGCCCAGCCCAGGTACAGCGCCGCGGAGACCACGAACGTGGGAATGGTCGCGCCGACGGGGCTCGGCAGCACGTAGGTGAGCACGAGCGAGGAGGCCGCGCCGACGGTCCACACCACCACGGCGGCGGGGTTGACCCCGCCCCGGTACCAGTACCGGCCACCGCGCCCGCGCAGGATGTCCGCCCCGTAGGAGCCGCGCTTGACCACGTAGTAGTCGACCAGCATGATCGCGAACACCGGGATGAACAGCGAACCGATCAGGACCAGGAAGCTGGTGAACTGGTCCAGCAGGCCCAGCCAGGTCGACCCGAGGATCGACACGGCCCCCAGTGCCAGGGCCGTGGGGAGGAACCGGAGTCTCCGCGAGGGGGTGAGGTTCACCACCGAGGACACCATGCCGTAGACGACCATGGTGTTGGTGGCCATGACCGACAGGAAGACCACCACGGCCAGGGGCGCACCGAAGGCGGCGACGAGCACCGTCGGGTCGAAGCCGACCGCCTCCCCGCCGTCGAGCACCACGTAGGCGATGGCGGTCGCCCCGAGGCTCATGGCCGCGACGGTGGACAGCACGTACCCCGTGCCGGAGCCGATCATCCCCGCGGGCTGGGTCCGGGCGAGGCGGTTGAACTCCGCGGAGAGCACGGTCCAGGAGATGGCCGTGGCGATCACCACGTCGAGCACCGCGATGGAGGACCAGCCCGCGCCGGGGTCCGCGGGCAGCGCGGCGAAGTCGGCCACCGGGTAGGAGGTGAACGCCACCGTGAAGATCCACGCCATGATCCCCAGGATCACCACCGCCAGCCACGGCTCGATCCGGGCGATGCCCTCGTGGCCGAGGACGGCCAGCGCCACGACCAGCGTCTGGCACAGGACCGAGAACAGCACCGGGTTCGAGAAGCCGGTCGCCTGCGCCACCAGGAAGTTCACGGTGACACCGGCGAGCATGGCCTGCACCCAGCTCCAGCCCATGAGGATGACCACGTTCGCGGCCACCGGCAGGAAGGAGCCGCGCAGGCCGAAGGAGCCCTTGGTCAGGGACATTGTGGCGAGGCCGGTGCGGGTGCCCATGTTCCCCACGAGCACCAGCACGGTCCCGCCGATCAGCGTGCCCAGGACGATCATGCCCAGGGCCGTGGTCCAGGACACCCCGGGCACGAACAGCGTCCCGGTCAGGAGCGTGGTCACCACCAGGTTCGCGGCGAGCCAGATCATCCCGATCCGGCCGGCCCCCAGCGTGCCCCGCAGCGGGCCGTAGCCCTCGGAGTTCTCGTCGAGGTGGTCCGACAGGCGGGTCCAGGCGGACCTGCGCCCGTCGGCGGTGCGGGATGTGCTCGTCATGTGCTTGCCTCAGCGGTCGTCGGGACGGGGGAGAGGTGTTCGTGGACGGCGGTGACGGACCCGTCCGCGGTCCGGTGGAAGACGATGGTCTCGCGCTCGGCCGTCGTCCCGGTCACGCCGTCGGTCTCGGTCGTGGTGCGGACGTCGTGGACGAACACCGCGGCCTCCCCGCACAGGTGCACGACCGCGCCGCTGCTCTCGCAGGACAGCACGCGCCAGCCGTCGGCGAGCCATCCCCGCCAGAGCCGCTCGTAGCTGTCACGGTCCGGCAGGCGGTCGGGTTCGGTGTGGAAGACGAAGTCGGCGTCGGGGGCGAAGGCGTCGAAGTAGGCCCGTGTGTCGGTGGCGGCGAACGCCGCGACCAGGGCGGCGGCGGCCCGTTCCACCTCCTCGCGGGTCAGCGGGGAGGACGTCCGCTCCCGGGTCGCGCCCGGTCCGCGGGTCCGGGGTGCCCCGGTCACGGGCGGGCCTCCGTGCGGTCGGCGCCGGCCGGGCCGGAGCCCGCGAGGCGCTCGTCCCAGTGCTGCAGCACCCCGGCGTGCGTGCGGCGGGTCAGCAGCGAGACGACCACGAAGACCAGCGCCGAGCTCGCCAGCCCCAGGTAGATGGGGGCGTTGGCCAGCACGCCGAACACGGCCATGGACGCCACGGTCACCACGGACCCGACGAGCATGGACAGGGCCGCACCGAGGCTCGTGCCGCGGCGCCACAGGAGCCCGCCGAGGATCGCGACGAGCAGGCCGCCCACCAGGATGTCGTACGCGATGGTCAGGGCGGTGACGGTGTCCGAGACGAAGATCGAGATCACGGTGATCACCACCCCGAAGACGAGCACGTAGATCCGGTCCCCGCGCAGCGCCTCGGCGGTGCCCTCGGGGGCGGGAGCGGCGTGCCGGGAGAGGAGGGACTTCAGGGTCGGCACGACGTCGACCCGGGCGACCGTGGCCGAGGCGATGAGCGCCCCCGAGGCCGTGGACATCATGGCCGCGACGCCGGCTGCGAGCACGATCCCGCCGAGCCCGGCCGGGACGTACTGCTGGGCCATCGTGGCGAACGCGTCGTCCGGGGAGGCGAGGTCCGGCGCCACGGCGGCGGCCGTCATCCCGATGACGGCCCCGGCCACGCCGTAGAGCGCCACGTAGGTCGCGGAGACGAGCCCGCCCCAGCGGGCGACCTCGGGGGAGCGCGCGGTGAAGACGCGCTGCCAGATGTCCTGGCCGATCAGCATGCCGAACCCGTAGACCACGAACTGGGTGATGATCGCCTGCGTGCCCATGCCGTCCCAGGTGAAGAACGTGGCGTCGAGCCGGTCCTCGAGGCCGCCCCAGCCGCCGGCTGCGGAGAGGGAGAACGGCAGCAGGATCAGGAACATGCCGACCGTCATGAACACGAACTGCATCATGTCGGTGAGCGTGATCGACCACATCCCGCCGAGCACGGAGTACCCCACGACCACCACGCCGCCGAGCAGGATCGCCCAGGCCCGGTCGAGCGGGAACAGGACGGAGAAGATCGCGGCGTACGCGGAGGTGGACGTCACCGAGAGCATCACGGTGTAGGCCAGCATCACGAACGACGACGCCTTGGCCCCGCCGCGCTCGCCGTAGCGCAGCTGCAGCATCTGGGAGACGGTGAACACCTTGAGGGACTGGATGCGGCCGGCGAAGAACAGGCTCAGCGCGGCCAGGCCGGCGGCGATCGCCACGACCAGCCACATCCCGGAGATGCCGTAGGTGTAGCCGAGACCCACCCCGCCCACGGTGGAGGCGCCGCCGAGGACCACGGCCGCCATGGTGCCCGTGTAGAAGCCCGGCCCCAGGCGGCGGCCCGCCACCCGGTAGTCCTCGGCGTCGTGGGCCCGGCGGCTGGCCCAGAGCCCGACCGCCACCATGGCGACCAGGTAGAGCACGATGATCAGCACGTTCATGGTTGTCACTTCTTCCTCGGAGCGCGGGCACTCGCAGGTCGATCGGGAGCATCCGCGGAACGGAGTTGCTCGACAGGAAACAAAAGTTGTTGACCATAGTATGATGCAGATCATGTTTTGGGAACGGGTCCGGGTCGTGACGGGCAGGTGAACTCGTTCGGGATGAGGAGGCGCCGTCGTGAAAGCACTGCCCATCGAGAGCTCCGGCCACAGCGCCGCCGTGGGGCCGAGGCTGCGCAACCACCGGCGGCGCAACCACATGACCATCGATCAGCTCGCCTCCGCCGCGGGCCTCACCAAGGGGTTCGTCAGCCGGGTCGAGCGGGACATCACCTCACCGTCCGTGGACTCCCTGGTGCGGATGTGCCAGGTGCTGCGGATCGACGTGGGCGAGCTGTTCGCCGGGCCCGCCGACGTCGAGCTGGTCCGGCTCGCGGACGCCCCGCACATCGACCTCGGCGGCAAGGGCATCGAGGAGCAGCTCGTCACGCCGTCGGCCCAGCGCACGGTGCAGGTCATCCGGGCCCGCGTCTCGGCCGGCGGCCGCGGCGAGGACGCGATGTACAGCATGGACTGCGAGACCGAGGTGCTGCACCTGATCAGCGGCCGGTTCCGGCTGCACGTCCCGGACCGCACCTACGACCTGGAGGCCGGGGACACCGTGACGTTCCCCGGCTCCGAGCCGCACACCTGGGAGAACCCGGGCACCGAGGAGGCCGTGCTCCTGTGGATCCTCGGCTCCTGAGCCCCCTGCCCGTCCACCACCTCGTCCACCACCTCGTCCACCGTCCCCCGAGAGGACCGCACACCATGAACCCCGAACGCATCACCGGCACCACCCCGGACGGCACCCCCGTGGTGGGACCCGTCAACGCGGCGCTCACCCCGCGCTGGGCCGGACTGGGCACGTTCGCCCGCCTGCCGCGCACGGACGAGGTCGAGCACACGGACATCGCCGTGGTGGGCGTGCCGTTCGACGCCGGCGTCTCCTACCGGCCCGGCGCCCGGTTCGGGGCCAACCACGTCCGGGAGTCCTCGCGCCTGCTGCGCCCCTACAACCCCGCGCAGAACGTCTCCCCGTTCGCCGGGGCGCAGGTCGCCGACGCCGGGGACATCGTGGCCAACCCCTTCGACATCCCCGAGGCGATCGCCTCCATCGAGGCCCAGGCCAAGGAGCTCATGGGGGAGGACACCCGGCTCGTGGCGATCGGCGGCGACCACACCATCGCCCTGCCGCTGCTGCGCGCCGCCCACGCGCGCCACGGCCGGGTCGCGCTGCTGCACTTCGACGCCCACCTGGACACCTGGGACACCTACTTCGGCGCCGAGTACACGCACGGGACCCCTTTCCGCCGCGCGTTCGAGGAGGGCCTGCTGGACACGGACGCCGTGTGCCACGTCGGCACCCGCGGACCGCTCTACGGCACCGAGGACCTCGACGACGACGCCCGCTTCGGCTTCGGCATCGTCTCCTCCGCCGACGTCATGCGGCTGGGGGTGGACGCCGTCGTCGCGCACCTTCGGGAGCGCGTCGGCGACCGCCCGCTCTACGTCTCGCTGGACATCGACGTCCTGGACCCGGCCCACGCCCCCGGCACGGGAACCCCCGAGGCCGGCGGCATGACCAGCCGGGAGGTGCTCGAGATCCTGCGCGGGCTGCGCGGGACGCACGTGGTCGGCTGCGACGTCGTCGAGGTGGCGCCGGCCTACGACCACGCCGAGATCACCGGGGTGGCCGCCGCGCACGTGGCCTACGAGCTCATCAGCCTCCTCGCCCTGGGCCCCGGCGCGGCCCCGGACGGTCCGGCGTACGGTCTGGCCCGGCACGTCTACGGGGGCCCTGCGCAGGACCCAGCGGAGGACACCGCGGAGGGTCCCGCGGGGGAGCGGCCGTGACCGGGCGGGCGACCGTGACCCCCCGGCCGGAGCACGCCGCGCTGTATGCGCACCGCTCCGAGGAGTTCCGGCCCTCCCCGGTCCGGGCCGTGTTCGAGATCGCGATGCGCCCCGGGATGATCTCGCTGGCCGGCGGCAATCCGGACCTGGGCGTGCTCCCGCACGACGTCGTGGCCGCGATGACGGCGAGGATCCTCGCCGAGCGCGGGCCGGAGGTCCTGCAGTACGGGTCGGGGGCCGGCATCGGACGCCTGCCCGGGCTGATCGTCGAGCTCATGCGCCAGCAGGGCGCGGACGCCACCCCCGACTCGATCCAGGTCACCGCCGGGTCCCAGGCGGGTCTCGACCTCGTGACCAAGCTGTTCTGCGACCCGGGGGACGTGGTCGTCGCCGAGGGGCCCACCTACGTGGGAGCGCTCGGGGTGTTCGGCAGCTACGAGGTCGAGGTCGCGCACGTGGACGTCGACCGCGACGGGCTGGACCCCGAGGCGGTCGCCGGGCGGATCGACGGGCTGCGGGCCGCCGGGCGTCGCGTGAAGTTCGTCTACACCGTGCCGAACTTCTCCAATCCCACGGGCGTGACGACCACCGAGGAACGGCGCCGCCGGCTCGTGGAGGTCTGCGCCGAGCGCGGCGTGCTCATCCTCGAGGACGACCCGTACGCGCTGCTCGGCTTCGACCGCGCCCACCGGCTCCCGTCCCTGTACTCGCTGGACCCGGGCACCGTGATCCACCTGGGCAGCTTCTCCAAGATCTTCTCGCCCGGCCTGCGGGTGGGCTGGATCGCGGCGGTGCCGGCGGTGCGGGCCCGGCTGCAGATCGCGGCCGAGGCCGTGACCATCCACCCCTCCGTGCTCGGCCAGGAGCTCGCCGCGGAGTACGTGGGCAGCGCGCACTGGCGGCCGGCCCTGGACCGTGCGGTGGAGCGCTACCGCTCCCGCTGCGCCGCGATGATGGCGGCCCTCGCGACCTCCATGCCGGAGGGCGTGCGCTGGACGCGTCCGGCCGGCGGCTTCTTCACGTGGCTGGACCTCGACCCGGCCGCCGAGCACGGGGACCTGCTCCGGCGGTCCATCGAGCACGGCGTGGTGCTCGTGCCCGGCGGCGCCTGCTACGCCGACGGGCGCGCCTCCACGGGCCTGCGGCTGGCCTACTCCGCGGCCTCGGAGGAGGACATCACCGAGGGGGTCCGGCGGGTGGGAGAGATGCTGCGCGGCTGAGCCGCGGCGGCCCGGCCCCTCCCGGCCCGTGGGCTGCGACGCCTCGCGCCGGACGTGGTCGCGGCCCTCGGCGCCGACCGCCGACCCGGACCCGGTGGCGCCGGCCGGGACGTCCGCCGGCCGCCCGGCCGGGATCTCCTCCCGAGCGAGCCGGCACCCATACAATCGTGGCCGACGAGGGGAGCGGCCACCATGGGGATCGAGGACGAACGGCGGGTCCGGGCTGCCGCCCGGGAGGCCGGCGAGCAGGAGCCGACCGGTCGGGCCCGGCGCGATCGCGAGCCCCGGGACGTCGCTCTGGACCGCGCCCTGGAGCACGTGCGGAAGGTCGCGGTCGAGGCGAGTGAGCTGCTGCGCACCGAGGGCCTGAAGCCCACCAGGCTCGTGCACGTCCCCCGGGGCGCCAGGTCCTATCCCCTGGTCGGCCGGGCGTTCTCCGGGGTCACGTGCGGTCACGGGTGGCACGTCGTCCGCGGCGTGGTCGTCGGCACGGACGGTCGGCTGTGGGCGCGCGAGCGGCCCCACGCCGCCACTCCGCAGCAGGACCTGGATGCGTGGCGGCTCGAGGTGGCGCCGCCCGACGAGCGGACCGGCCTGCCCCGTCCCGTGGAGTTCGACGGGATCTCCCTGCACACGGTGCGCAGGATCTCCGCGGACGAGCACCTGAAGGTCGACCTCGTCGACCGGCTCACGGACGGCTACGCGCGGCTGCTCATCCTCCACCACCGTCGGTGGACGCGGCGGTGAGCCGCGAGGACGACGTCGACGGACGACCGGCATCTCGGCAGGCCCGCGCTCCGCGGGCGCTGGTGCGTCGTGCGGCCGGCGCGCGGATCGCCGGCATCCTCGACGACGTCGGGCGGCACCCAGGCACTGGGACGGCCGGAGCGGCGGGCCTAGACTGGTGGCACCATCCTGTCCCGGCGTGGTCACGGGGCGTCCCCGGCGGAGGCCGGGACCGCTGCCGCTGATCCCTCCCGGGTGCGCGAGCGACGGCGCAACGAGCAGGGACACCGACAGGGAGAGCGCGGATGAGCCCGCGATTCCACCACGAGGACACGGTGCGCGAGCCGGAGGCTGTGACAGACCTGTTCGCGCAGCTCGGCGTGCGGTTCTCCTTCGACCCGGCCGGACCCAGTTTCTCCTACCGGGAGACCCGGGACGGGGACGAGAGCCTGACCGTGGCCCGCCTGGCGATGGGCGGACCGTTCTCCACGTGGGGTGACACCGAGGTCTTCGGGGTGGTCGAGGTGCGCGGGGCCTGCTACGACTGGTCGACCTCCGACGAGCAGGGGTCCGGGCTGGGGGGCCCGGTGCTGTTCCGCCCCGGCCACCCGGCCCTGGTCGTGGCCGGACCCCTGGAAGCCACCAACGTCTACCTCACCGCAGGCGTCCTGCAGGAGATCGCCGACACGGTCTACGGCATCGAGGGCACTCCGGTGGCGTTCGCCTCCTCCCGGCCGGCCGGCCCGGCCCTGGCGCACTACTGGTCCGGACTGGCGCGGTGGGCCGCCGAGACCTCGGCCTCCGAGGCCTTCGAGGAGCCCGTGGTGCGCGCGGATCTCACCCGCCGCCTGGCGGTGGGCATGCTCGAGTGCTTCCCGCTGAGCTGGGACCGTGAACTGCGCTCGCTGTCGATGGCCGCCCAGGGCCGCCGCTACCGCAGCGCCGTGGCGTACTTCGACGACAACGCCCAGCGGCCCGTCACCGTCGAGGACGCCGCCCGGGCCGCGAACACCACCACCGCCGCCCTCGTGCGGGCCTTCCGCGCCCACCACCCCCTGGGCCTGACGCCCGCGGCGTACCTGCGGCGGGTGCGGCTGGCCGGTGCGCACGCAGACCTGGTGGCCGGCGACCCCACCGCCGGGGACACCGTGGCGGCCGTCGCGGCCCGGTGGGGCTTCGCCCATCCGGGCCGCTTCGCCGCCGCATACCGTGCCACCTACGGGGTGGCCCCGCGCCGGACCCTCGACACCTGACGTCCCGGCACGCCGCCGGACCAGTCGTCCCGCTCCGCCCGCCGTCGCGCTCCGCCCGCCGCCGGGGACCTGCCGGGTGTGGCCCAGGAGCAGCGGGGCCGGGCGGGTCCGCGCTCAATCATCAGCGGCCTGATGACTATGCTCGTGCTGAGGACGCGCATCTGTTGCCCGGAGACGGCCCCGCTGCGACGACACCGCGTGTGCCCGGCCGTTCGAGGTGCCGGGCCCGTGGGGGAACGGCCCGGAGCGGCCCGGGAGGCCCGGGCTCCTGTCGCCGGAGCGCGTGGAGCACCGACGAGACACCCCGCGTTCCGGGGGGAGGAGGCAGGCGTGCAGACGCTGACCGTAGGACTGATGGCCGACCCGGGTCTGCCGGACAAGGTGGCCCACAGCGTGGCCGAGGAACTGCCCCGAACGCTGTCGGAGCACTCCGGCCCGGACGTCACCTGGGAGGTGGAGGTCAATCAGGAGACCCTGCCCCTGACGGCCGACGGGGAGATCCCGCTGCTGGACCACGCCGACCGGCTGCGCGACGAGCACGGATGGGACTACGTGGTGTACCTGACGGACCTGCCGCGCTCCTACGACGGGGACCCGTTGCTGTGCGAGGTCAGTTCGGCCTCCGCGGCGGCGATGATCTCGCTGCCGGGCCTGGGTGCCGGCCGCTTCGCGCGCAAGATCTGCCGACTGCTGGTCGCTCTCCTGCGTTCGATCTGGGACGGCACCGAGACCTACCTCGAGCCGGAGGCGGTGCACCAGGCACTGGGCCGGACGGCGGTGCGCCGCGTGACCCCGGAGGGGGACTCCTCCTACATCCTGCTGCCCGGGCGGATCAACCGGGTGCGGCTGCTGATCGGCATGGTCCTGAGCAACCGCCCCGGGCGTCTGCTGCCGGCCCTGGCCAGCAGCGTGGCCGCCGCCGCCGCCACCGGCGCCTTCGGCATCTTCTACACCTCCATCTGGAACATGGCCGACGCGCTGCCCGCGCCCCGGCTGGCCCTGATCAGCGTGGTGGTCACCGGTGCGCTCAGCGGGTGGCTGATCTTCCACAACAGCCTCTGGAGCCGCCCCCGGGACGCCGACGCGCCCTGGCGGGCCGTGGCGGACAACGCCTCCACCGTCATCACGGTGTGGTTGAGCGTGGCCCTGATGTACGTGATCCTGTGGTCCGTGCTCTTCCTCGTGGGGCTGGCGGTGATCGAGGCCGGGTACCTCCAGACCCAGCTGGGCCGCCCCGTCAGCGTCCTCGACTACGTGCAGCTGTCCTGGCTGGCCTCGTCCCTGGGCACTCTCGCCGGCGCCCTGGGCTCGAACTTCGACAGCGACGAGGCCATCCGCGAGGCCACCTACAGCCGGCGCGAGCACCAGCGCCGCCAGCTCGCCGACACCTACGACGACTGAGGTCCGTGCCGACGGCCGGCCGGCTTCCCGGCCGGGGCCGGCAGCCGGCGGGGCTCAGGCCAGCAGGGCCTCCGCGGCCCGGCGCCCGGAGCGCAGTGCGCCCTGGCTCGAGCCGTCGGTGCGGTGGTCCCCGCACACGTACAGGCCGCCGCCGAGTGCGGCCGGCCGGTCGGCCACGAGCCCGGGCGGCTGCTCGGGCAGCGCCTGGCGCACCTCGTGCACGATCAGCAGGTCCCAGGCCGAGGCGTCGGCGGACCAGATCGTGCCGAGCTGCCGGCGGACGTCGGCCTCGGCCGGCAGCTCGGCACCGCGGGGCAGCAGGGACGTGGCCTGGATCAGCGCACGGCCGTCCGGGGCGTAGCTGGGGGCGGCGTTGCTGACCACGGCCGTGTCGATGAGCGGGCCGTCCGACTCGCCCGGCAGGACGAGGCACCCGAGCTCCGAGGGGGCGGACCCTGCGGCGAACCACCAGGTCGCCTCGCCCTTCATGGGGGTGTCCGGCAGGTCCAGGAGCCGTGCCGCCGCAGGGCCCTCGGTGGCCACGATCACGGCGGACGCCCGCCAGGAGGTGTCACCGGCCCCGACGGTCCACCCGCTGCCGGTGCGCTCGAGCGAGTCCACGCGCGTGTTCAGGACCGCCGGGGCGCGCAGCCCGTCGTGGATCCAGGCCGGCAGCGCGCCCATGCCCCCGGCCGGCAGGCCCGGCGTGCCGAGCAGGAACCAGCCGACGAGCTCGCGCACGAAGGCGGCCGAGGTGCGGCCCTCGTCCTCGAGGATCACGCCGGCCAGGAAGGGCTCGAGCACCAGGTCCCGCAGCGGTCCCCGCACCCCGGCGGCGTCGAGCGTCTCGTGCCAGGGCCGGTCCTGCTCCTCCTGCCGCTCGGTGCGGGGGTCCAGGCCCGGGGCGAGCCAGGCCGCGAGGGCGGGCACCCTGCGCAGCTCCACGAGCGGGCTCCGCAGGGTTCCCGCCAGCCGGGAGGGGACGCGCCGGGGGTCGGCGAGGACGTCGATCCCCTCGGCGCGCCGCACCCCGGCCGCGGCGTCGAACTTCTGGAGCTCCAGGGCCGCGACGTCCACGCTGCGGCGCAGCTCGGTGTAGGCGGGGTTGAGGACCTGGAACCCGCGGTCGCACCGGAAGCCCTCGACGAGGTCGGTGCGGATGCGTCCCCCGACCTCGTCGGAGGCCTCCAGGACCAGCACGTCCAGTCCGTGCTGCTCGAGCAGGCGGGCGCACTGCAGGCCTGCGAGACCGGCGCCGACGACGACGACATCGTGGTCCACGGGAACCTCCTAGCGGAACGTGACGGCCGCGACGGGATCCAGCTCCGCGGCGGGTGCCGCGACCCGGGCGGGGATCGTGAACAGCGCCGACTCTACGGTCAGGCCCGGCCCGAACGCCAGGGCGCAGACGGTGCGGGTCTCGTCGGCCGGGGCCCCGTCGATCACCTGGCGCAGGACGTGCAGGACGGTCACGCTGCTCATGTTGCCGCGGGTGGCGAGCACGTCGCGGGACTCCCGCAGCGCCTCCGGCGGGAGTCCCAGGGTCCCCTCGAGCTTGTCGAGGATGCCCCGGCCGCCCGGGTGGAGGGCCCAGTCGGTGATGCTGCCGCGGTCCACGGCCCCCTCCGGTCCGTCCAGGAGGGCCGCCAGGGCGGTGTGGATGTTGTCCTCGAGCACCTGGGGCACGGCGGCGCCGAGGATCATCTCGAACCCCGCGTCGCCGATGGTCCAGGCCATGGCCTGCTCGCCGTCGGGGATCACGAGGGTGCGGAACCGGTCGAGCTCCAGCAGCGGGGTGACGCCGTCCGGTGTCCGTGCACTGACCACGGCCGCCGCGGCGCCGTCGGCGAAGAGGGCGGCTCCCCGGATGGCGTCGGGGTCCCGGGCCGGGCGCAGGTGCAGCGTGCACAGCTCCACGGCCACGAGCAGGACGACGGCGTCCGGGTCCGCCTCGGCGATGGCCGCGGCCTGGCGGAGGCCGATGAGTCCGCCGTGGCAGCCCATGAAACCGATGTGCGCACGCCGGGTGGCCGGGTTGAGGCCGAGGTCCCGGACCAGCTGGTAGTCGGGGCCGGGCGCGAAGAAGCCGGTGCAGGAGACGGTCACCACGTCGGTGACGGACGCGGGGTCGATCCCGGGGCAGCGCGCGAGGGCGTCCCGCGCCGCCTCGGCGAAGAGCGCGGGGGCCCGGTCCACGTAGGTGCGGTTCCGGACGCCGGTGAGGGGCTCCAGGAACCGGCCGTCCGGGGTGATGTACGGCGAGCCGGGACGGTCGTCCTCGTCGACGAGCTCGGACAGCACCGTGTGCCGCCGCTCCACCCCGGAGGCGCCGAAGACCGTGCGCAGGAGCCGGGCGTTGAGCCGGTCGGTGCCGGGCTGGCCCTGGTAGAGGCTCTGGGCGTCGGTCTGCTCGAGCACGTGCGGCGGGAGGGCCGTGCCGAGGGACAGGAGTGCGGTCGTCATCCCGTCCAGTATCCGTCCTGAGACCGACAGGTGCCACGGAGGGCGCGCGGGGCCCGGGCGGTCCCGCGCGCGGCGGGTCCGCCCGGGGCGGTGTTCCACGGGGACGGTGCCACGCCGGGGCCGTCTCAGACGGTGCTGGTCGCGGCGTCGAACTCCAGCCGCGGCAGCCGGTCGTGGCGCGGGGCGGCGGGGACGCCGATGTTCACGACCAGCAGAGAGCGGTGCGCGGTCCCGGTGTGGAACTCGGCGTCCACGCCGGCGGGGTCGAACCCGCCCATGGGGCCCGCCGCGAGGCCCACGGCGCGCACGGCCAGCAGGAAGTACCCGGCCTGCAGGTGGGCGTTGTCCCGGCCCCACCGGGCGCGCAGCTCCTCGTCCTCCGCGAAGGCCTGCTGCTTCGCCGCCCCGCGCGGGTTGACGGCCGGCAGCTGCTCGTGCCAGTCGACGTCGTAGCTGAGCACGGCGACGACGGGCGCGGCGGCGGTCTTCGCCCGGTTGCCCTCGGCCATGTGGGGGAGCAGGCGCCCCCTGGCGTCCGCGGACCGGATCCAGGTGACGCGCAGCGGCTGGGTGTTCATGGCGGTGGGTCCCATCCGGGCGAGCTCGAAGACCGCGCGCAGCTGTTCGTCGGCCACGGGCTCGTCGAGGAACTCGGAGGCCGTGCGGGCCTCGCGGAAGAGGAGGTCGGCGGCGTGGGCGTCGAGGGTGAGCTGGTCCAGCAGGGCGTCGGCGGCCATGGGGAGTCCTTTCGGGTTCGGGACAACTTTGATGTACACATCAACAAAGGGACGTCCCGTTCTATGCCGGGGGACGGCCGTGCCGTCCGTTCCGGCCCGGTGGGTACCCTGACATCATGCCCGCTCACCGTCAGCAGCCCCTGTTGCGCGCGTCCGTCCCCGGCGTCCGTCCCCGCCCCGCGGCGTCGAGCGCCCTGCGCATGGGCTCGGCCCTGTGCGGCATGGGTGTGCTCCACCTCGTGCGGCCCGCCCTCTTCGACGGGCTGATCCCCCGTTCGCTGCCGGGCGCGCCCCGTGCCTGGACGCTGGGGTCCGGGATCGCCGAGCTCGGTGCCGGAGGGTTGCTGCTGTACCCCGGCACCCGTCGCGCCGGGGGCTGGGCCGCGGCCGCCCTCTTCGTGGGCGTGTGGCCGGGCAACGTCACCATGGCCTGGCGCGCCCGCCACGGCTCGCCCGCGCGGCGAGCCGTGGCGCTCGTGCGGCTGCCGCTGCAGATTCCCATGATCACGGGGGCGCTGCGCATCGCCCGGGCGGGCTGAACGGCCCGTCCTCCGCGGCCGGGTCCCAGGGTTCGCATTCGGTCACACACGCACACCCTCCCTACGCTGGGCTGAGCACAGGAGTGGGGGCTCCGTTCTCGCAGGGGGATCGCGTCCGCTCCAGTCCATCGGGGGGTGGGGTGTGCGCACCGTGCCGCCTCCCGCCCCGACGGCCGGAGGAATTCTTGAGCCCCACCCCCCGCACCACTCGCTCGACCCGCACCACTCGCTCCCCCCGCACCGCTGCCGGCCTCGCGCTGGCGGCAGCCCTCGCCCTCGTTCCGCTGGGTTCCGCCGCGGCGGCGACCGAGGCCGCACCGGCCCCGGCCCCGCAGCCGGCGACCTCCTCGACCGACCCCGGCGCTGCTCCCGGGACGGTGCCGGCACCGGGAACGGACAGCCTCGTCGTGAAGTTCCGCGACGGCGCCGTGCCCGAGGGCTCCCGTGACGCCGTGTACGCGCAGGCCGCCGACCGCTCCGGGGACACCGGGCTGGTGGAGAGCGCGGTCACCGCGGACGGCGCCCAGGTGGTGCGCACCGGCGGGACGCTGGCCGGCGCCGAGCTCGAGGCGCTGACCGCCGCCCTGGAGCAGGACCCCGCCGTGGAGTACGCGGAGCCGGACCTGGTGGCGACCACGGCCGCCGAGCCGAACGACCCCTCGTACGCGGGGCTGCAGTGGAGCCTGTGGGACGACCCGGCCGGCCTCGGCATGCCCCTCGCCTGGGACCGGGCCACGGGAGCCGGGCAGACGATCGCCGTGGTCGACACCGGCATCACCTCCCATCCCGACCTGGACGCGAACGTGCTGCCCGGCTACGACTTCGTCTCCACGCCCCAGAACGGCCGGGACGGCGACGGCTGGGACGCCGACCCGACCGACATGGGCGACTACCCCGATGCCGCGCTCTGCCCCGGCAGCCCCCTGCCTCCCGACTCGAGCTGGCACGGCACGCACACGGCCGGCATCGCCGCGGCCGCCGCGAACAACGGGCTGGGCGTCTCCGGCGTGGCCCCGGCGGCGAAGATCCTCCCGGTGCGCGCCGTGGGCGCCTGCAGCCAGGGGTACATCACCGACGTCGCCGCGGGCGTCCGCTGGGCCAGCGGTGCCCCGGTGCCCGGTGCCGCCGCCAATCCGAACCCCGCCACGGTCATCAACCTCAGCCTCGGCGTCCCGGGCGAGTGCCCGGCGGTGCTGCAGTCGGCGATCAGCGAGGCCCTGGGGCGGGGGATCCCCGTGGTCGCGGCCGCGGGCAACCAGGGCGTGGACGCCGCCCAGTCCGCTCCGGCCAACTGCGCCGGGGTGATCTCGGTCGCCGCGACGGACGTCTCCGGTGCGCTGACCCCCTACTCCAACTACGGCTCGGTCACGGTCGCGGCCCCGGGCGGCGACCCCTACGCGCAGATCCTCTCGACGGGCAACGCCGGGACCCGGGCCCCGGAGGCACCCGCGTACACCGAGCGCAACGGCACGTCCATGGCGGCGCCGGCGGTCTCCGGCGCCGTGGCTCTGCTCCGCGAGGTCTCCCCGGCGCTGGGCGTGGACGGGATCCGGGCCGCGCTGACCTCCACGGCGCGCCAGGCCCCCGGCGGGTGCGCGCTCGGGTGCGGCGCCGGCGTGGTGGACCCGGTCTCCGCGCTGATCGCGGTGCAGGGCGGCGAGCCCTTCAGCACCCGGGGCGGGATCGGTGTGCTACACCAGCAGATCGGTGCGACCACCGGTGAGCCGCGCTCCCGGGAGCTGTGCGCCCTGGGCGGCACCCCGTGCTTCCAGGAGTTCGCCAGCGGGTGGATCGTCTGGGACGCCGGGGTGGGTGCCCGCTGGGTCCAGGTCCTGCCGGCCCAGTGGTGGGACCTGTCCTCCGTCGGCTGACCACCCGGCCCGCCCCACGGCGCCGCGCACCTCCCGGGGTGGGCGGCGCCGTCGTCGTCCACGGGTGTTCCCCGCCGTCGCGCGGACGTGGGGCCCGGAGCGGACACGGCGGCGCGGGCCGGTCGACCGGGCGGGGAGCGGGCAGGAGGCTCAGGCGTTGAGCCGGTGGATGCGGGCGCTCAGGTACGTCGCGAAGCCGCACCATGCCACGTAGGGGAACAGCGCGGCGCCGTGCAGCGGGCGGGCCTGCGCCGCCCGGCGCGCGAGGTCGGCGGAGCCGGCCGTCAGTGCGGCGGCCGTGGCGGTGGCCAGGGCGGTGTCGTGCTTGGTGAAGAAGACCCAGCTCCAGCTCGCGTTGAGGGCGAGGTTCAGCGCGAGGGCCCGGCGGTAGCCGCGCTCGCGCCGGGCCGCCTCGGACGGGGTGGGGCCCGGCCGCCGGACCGTCCGCACCCGCGGGCCGCGGCGGTGCAGGCCCGGGCGGGACTGTCGCTGCAGCTCGGTGCGCACGGCGGCCGAGGTCACCGCGATGTCGACGTAGAGCACGGTCCACACGACCGGGAACACCGCGGCCGGCGGCTGCAGCTCCGGCTTCCGCAGGTGCCGGTACCACACGCCGTCCGCCTCGGTGGAGGCGGCGGTGCCCGCGGCGGCGGCGGCCCCGGTCTGCACGGTGGTGGTGAGCAGGTTCGTCCAGAACATGGGTCAGTCCCTCTCCTCGGTGGTGTCCGGTCTCCGGCGGGAGTCCGAGCTCGTGGTCGTGCCCGGACCCGTGCCGCGGTCCTGCGCGGTGGTGCTGTCCGCGGTGCCCTCGTCGGCCGCCCGGGCGCGGCCGCCCGGGTCCGCCCGGTGCCGGGCCCGGGCGCCGAGGATCCCGGCGAGCAGGGCCCCGGCGTGGCCGGCGGCGAGGTCGCCCATCGTGTCGAGGTAGCCCACGTTCACCTGGGGGTCCACGAGCCAGTAGCCGACGAACTCGAGGTACTCCCACAGCAGGGCCAGCGCCGCGCCCAGGGAGCTCACCACGACCACGTGGGACACCGGACCGCTGGGTTCGAGCCGGGTCCAGCGCCGGAGGGCGCGCAGCGTGAGCTCGGCCAGCACCGCGGTGGCCGCGAAGTGGACGACCAGGTCCCAGTACGCGTACTCCTCGTACAGCAGGAGCACCGAGCTCCAGGCCGCGACCAGCAGCGTCACGTCCGTGGTGATCTCCAGGGCCGCGGGCAGCCGGGCCCGCCACGTGATGGTGATGGCCAGGCACACGAGCATCATCACGGAGGCGCCCACGGCGTCGAAGAACAGGGCGGTGAGCAGCACGGAGAGAGGTCCCACCCACCGGACCGCGAGGGCGAGCCGGCTCATGCGCCACCCCCGCGCAGGCGGTGGCCCAGGCGGGCCTGCCACCGCTCCCACGGGCGCTCGTCGGCCCAGTTGAGGCCGATCGTCCGGAAGGCCCGTGCCAGCCGGCGGACGGCCGGGCGCCCGCCGCGCAGCGCCCGCGGGGACATGCCCACCGACAGCCGGGGCCGGAAGAGGATGCGGTCCCCCGGGGCCAGGCGGAAGCTGAGGTCGAAGTCGTCGTGCAGCTCCGGGTCGTGCCGGTGGACGCCGTCCCGGACCTCGAGCCACCAGGACCGGCGCATCGCCATGTTGGTGCCGAACAGGGGAGGGTGGGCCAGTGCGGCGGACGTGGTGAGCACGTACAGGCCGATGTAGAGCGCGGACAGCAGCCGGCCCAGTCCGGGCGGAAGGCCGAGGAACCGGCCCGGCCCGGCCACGGCGACCACGTCCGGGCGGGAGCCGAGGGCCGCGAGCAGCCCGGCGATCCACTCCGGACCGGGAACGCTGTCCGCGTCGCAGCGCACCACGACGTCCCCCCGGGCGGCGTCGTAGCCGGTGGCCGCGGCAGGGGGGATGCCCCGCACGGGCTCCGGCACCACGCGGGCCCCGGCGGCGCGGGCGACCTCGGCGGTGCTGTCGCTCGAGGCGTTGTCCACGACCACGACCTCGTCCGGCGGCCGGGTCTGGGCCGCCAGCAGCCGCAGGCAGCGGGCGAGGTGCACGGCGTCGTCGCGAGCCGGCACGACCACCGACACTCCTGGGACGCCGTGGCCCTCCCGGAGTGGGTGGTCCGGTCCGGTCCGGTCTCTGCTCTCCGTCATGGCCCCATTGTCCCGCGTCCGCGCCCTAGACTCGGAACATGCAGTCCGACGAGGGCACGACCAGCACGTCCGGCGCCCCGGCACCGGATCCGGGCGTCAGCGCGCACCACGGGCGGCGGGGGTTCGACGTGCTGTTCCTGCTGCAGCACTTCAGCACCGAGGCCGAGCGCTACGCGGACCAGGTCCGCCGCCGCTACGGTCTGGCGCACAAGGACGTGCACGCCCTCAACGAGGTCATGCAGGCCAATCGTGCCGGCCGGCCGATCCGGGTGGGGGACATCGCCCGCCGGCTGGTGCTGAGCGGCTCGGCGACCACGACGGTCATCAAGCGCCTGGTCTCCGCCGGGCACCTGGTGCGGGCCGTCGATCCCCGCGACCGGCGGGAGGTCAGCCTCCACGCGACCGAACAGGCCTACCGCTCCGGCCGGGAGATGTTCTCGGCGATGAGCGAGGAGGTGCTGGCCGTGCTGGACGACTGCGCCGACGAGGAGATCGAGGTCCTGCGGCGCCGCCTGCCGCAGCTCACCGAGGCGGTCCGCCGCGCCGGGGGCCGGGCGGGGGAGGCCCCGACGGCCGCGGACGGTGGGCCCGGCGAGGGAACGGCGCGGGGGACGGCGGACGCGGGGGCACCAGGGGCGCCCCCGCGTGCGGTGTGACACACATGATCGATTCGATTATCGAAGGACTGTGGTGGAATGGGGGCATGGTGACGGTCTTCTCGCGCGAATCGGCGTTCTCGGGCGCCAGTCCGGGCACCGGGGTGCGTGCCGGGCAGGGCGACGGGAGGGACCCCACCCGGGCCCCCGTCCTCGACGAGTTCCTGGCCGAGGCCACCCGTCGCGCGGATGCCGTGGACCCCGGGTTCGCGCGGCTGTGGGGCGAGGTCGCCCGGCTCAGCACCGGCGGCAAGCGGATCCGCCCCCACCTCGTCCGGCTCACGGCCGGCGCCTACCCCGAGCCGGAGCCGGAGCCGGTGGTCGAGGCCGTCGGCGCCGCGTTCGAGCTGCTGCACACCGCCCTCATCGTCCACGACGACGTCATCGACCAGGACGAGCAGCGCCGGCACCAACCCACCATCAACGCCGCCGCGGCCACCCGGGCGTTCGCGTCCGGATCGGGGCCGGACCAGGCGCGCCAGTACGGCGCGAGCGTGGGCGTCATCGCGGGGGACCTCGCCCTGGCCGGGGCGTACCGCCTCGTGGCCCGCTCCGGGATCTCGCCCGAGCGGTTGCCCCGCGTGCTCGACCTGCTCGACACCGCCCTGTTCTCCTCGGCCGCGGGCGAGCTGCTCGACGTCGACCACACCCTGCCCGGGGCCCGTCCCGGCCGGGAGCAGATCCTCACGGCCACGTGCCTCAAGACCGCGGTCTACTCCTTCGAGACCCCCCTGCAGGCCGGGGGCGTGCTGGGCGGGGCTCCCGACGGGCACGTCGAGGTGCTCGGGCGCCTGGGCCGGACCGTGGGGACCGCCTACCAGCTCGTGGACGACCTGCTCGGCGTCTTCGGGGATCCCGAGGCCACGGGGAAGTCCGCGGTCAGCGACCTGAGGGAGGGCAAGCGCACGATGCTCGTCGCCGCCGCACAGCGCACCCCCGCCGCCGAGGAGCTGGACGCGATCCTGGGCCGCCACGAGATCAGCGGGGAGCAGGCCCTGCGGGCCCGTGAGCTCCTCGAGGAGTGCGGGGCCCGGCGCGAGGTCGAGGAGATGGTCGCCGAGTGCGCGGACGAGGCCCGGTCCCTGCTCGACACCGCGGCGCTGCCCGCGACCCTGGACCGGGACCTGCGCCGCATCGTGGGCGGGGCCACGGAGCGCATCCGGTGACGGCCGGCCAGCACACCGGGTCCCCGGCCGAGGCCGCCGCCCGGTACGACGACACCGCCCGGGAGGCCGCGGCGACCGTGATCCGCCGCTACTCCACGTCCTTCGGTCTCGCGTGCCGCCTGCTGGGGCCGGACGTCCGACCGCACGTCTACGCCGTCTACGCCCTGGTCCGGATCGCCGACGAGATCGTCGACGGCGCCAGCGCGGGTGCCGGGGTCCCGCCGCAGGGGTCGCGGGAGCTGCTGGACGCCCTCGAGGACGAGACGTACGCCGCGATCGGGCGCGGGTTCAGCAGCAACCTCGTGGTGCACGCCTTCGCCCGCACGGCCCGCCACGCGCAGATCGGCCCCGACCTCGTGCGCCCGTTCTTCGCGTCGATGCGCGCCGATCTCAGCGCGGACCGGCACAGCGCCGACTCCCTCGACGAGTACGTGTACGGCTCGGCCGAGGTCGTGGGTCTCATGTGCCTCCAGGTGTTCCTGGCCGGCCGTCCCGTGCCCGAGCAGCGCCGGGCGGAGCTCGTGGCGGGGGCCCGCCGCCTGGGCGCGGCGTTCCAGAAGGTCAACTTCCTGCGGGACCTGGCCGAGGACTACGGTCAGCTCGGCCGCGTGTACTTCCCCGGGGTGGAGCCCGGGGACTTCTCCGAGACCGAGAAGAACCGCCTCCTCGACGACATCGACGCCGACCTCGCCGCCGCCCGCGCCGTGGTCGACGACCTCCCGCGGACCTCCCGCGCCGCCGTCCTCACCGCCCACGACCTGTTCCGGGAGCTGTCCGTGCGGATCCGTTCCACCCCTGCCGAGGAGCTGCTGAGCTCCCGCATCCGGGTGCCGAACGCCCGCAAGGCCGCGCTCGCCGCGACCGCCGTCGCCCGGGCCCGGGCCCGCCGCCGTGCCCCCGGGCCCCGCGGCCGGCACGTCGTGGTGGTCGGGGCCGGGATCGCCGGTCTCGCCGCCGCGGGCCTGCTCGCGCGGGACGGCTGGGACGTCACCGTCCTGGAGCGCGGGACGACGACGGGCGGTCGCGCCGGACGGCTCGAGCGGGACGGCTTCCGCTTCGACACCGGGCCCTCCTGGTACCTCATGCCGGAGGTCTTCGACCACTTCTTCCGGCTCATGGGCTCCAGCACGGCGGAGGAGCTCGAGCTCGTCCGGCTGGACCCCGCGTACCGGGTCTACGGCGAGCGCTACGCGCAGCCGATCGACATCCGCTCGGACCTCGAGGACACCGTGGCGCTGTTCGAGTCCGTGGAGCCCGGGGCCGGGAACCGGGTCCGGACCTACCTGGCCTCGGCGAAGCGGACCTACCAGCTCGCCGTCGACCACTTCCTCTACACGTCCTACGCCTCGTTCACGCCGCTGCTCACCCGGCCGGTCGTGCGCGGCCTGCCGGAGCTCGCACGCCACCTCACCGGGTCCCTGCACGACTTCGCCGCCGCGACCGTCCAGGACACCCGGCTGCGGCAGGTGCTCGGCTACCCGGCCGTCTTCCTCGCCAGCGCGCCCCGGATGACGCCGTCGCTGTACCACCTCATGAGCCACATGGACCTCACGGACTCGGTCCAGTACCCGCAGGGCGGGTTCCGCCGGATCATCGAGGCGGCCGAGCGGCTCGCCGTCGCCCACGGCGCGCGGATCCGGACGGAGGCGGACGTGGTCCGGATCAGCACCACCGGGGAGACCGACGGCCCGGTCCGGGCCACCGGCGTCGTGTGGCGGGACGCGGCCGGGGCGGAGCACGAGCTCGCCGCGGACGTCGTCGTCTCCGCCGCGGACCTGCACCACACCGAGACCGCGCTGCTCCCGCGCGAGCTGCAGAGCTACCCCCAGCGCTACTGGGACAGGCGCCAGACCGGCCCCGGCGCGGTGCTCGTGATGCTCGGGGTGCGCGGGGAGCTGCCGGAGCTGCCGCACCACAGCCTGTTCTTCAGCGCGGACTGGGACGCGAACTTCCGGGCGATCTTCGAAGAGCCCACGAGCATCCCGGACCCCGCGTCCGTCTACGTCTGCAAGCCCTCGGCGACCGACCCCGGGGTGGCCCCCGAGGGGCACGAGAACCTCTTCGTGCTGATCCCCGTCCCCGCCGATCCCGCACTGGGCGCGGGCGGGCCGGACGGTGCCGGGTCCCCGGGGGTCGAGGCCGTCGCGGACCGGGTGATCGACCAGGTCGCCGCCTGGGCGGGGGTGCCGGACCTGCGGGAGCGGATCGTCGTGCGGCACACGATGGGGCCGGAGGACTTCCGGCGGGACCTCAACGCCTGGCGCGGAAACGTGCTGGGACCCGCCCACGTGCTCAGGCAGTCCGCGTTCTTCCGGGGCGCCAACCGCAGCCGCAAGGTCGCCGGCCTGCACTACTGCGGGTCCTCGACCATCCCCGGGATCGGCCTGCCGATGTGCCTGATCAGTGCCGAGATCCTGCTCAAGGACCTGCGCGGGGACACCTCCACCGGACCGCTGGCAGAGCCCCTGGTGCCGCGCGGATGAGCTTCGTGTACCTCGGCCTCCTGCTGCTCAGCCTGGCCGGGATGGTGCTCCTGGACGTCCGGGAGGAGCTCTTCTTCGCCCACGCGCCCCGCCGCGCCGCGCTCGTGCTGCTCACGGGGCTGGCATTCTTCCTCGCCTGGGACGTCGCCGGGATCAGCCTGGGGATCTTCCTGCACAGCCCCAGCGACTACGCGACCGGCTGGATGGTCGCCCCGCAGATCCCGGTCGAGGAGGTCGTGTTCCTCGTGTTCCTCTGCTACCTCACCATGAACCTGGTCCGGCTCACGGAGAAGGCGCTGGCGCGCCGGTCCGCGGCGGCCGGCCCGGGCCGGGCGGACGCCCCGTGACCTACGCCCTCGTCATCCCGGTCTTCCTCGCGCTGGCCCTCGTGCCGGCCACCCTGCTGGTCCGTCGGCCCTCCCCGGCGCCCCCGCGGCGCAGGGCACTGGCCGTGCTGGGGATCTCCTTCGCGGTGCTCGCGGTCCTGACGGTCGTCTTCGACAACCTCATGATCGCCGCCGGGTTCTTCGACTACGGGGCCGGGCACATCACGGGGCTGCGGATCGGGCTCGTCCCGGTCGAGGACCTCGCGTACCCGCTCGCCGCGCTGCTGCTGCTGCCCTCGCTGTGGTGGGGACTGGCCGAGCGCGGCCGGCTCGTGGCCACCGTGCGCACCCTCGTGGCGACCTCCCGGCCGGTCTCCTGGGTCAACACCGCCTTCCCGTTCGCCGCGGCCTACCTCCTGACCACCGGCCGGCCGGACCTGGCCCTGGTCGTGGGGACGCTGTTCTTCCTCTTCCCGTACAACCTCCTGATGTACGGGATCAACGACGTCTTCGACTACGAGTCCGATCTCCGGAACCCGCGCAAGGGCGGGGTCGAGGGCGCGCTCGTGGACCGTTCCGAGCACCGGATGGTCCTCGTGGGCTCGGTGCTGGTGGCCCTGCCCTTCCTGGCGTACCTGTTCCCGGCCGGCGGGACCGCCGCGGCGTGGGTGCTCGGCGGCGGTCTGTTCGCGGTGGTGGCCTACAGCCTCCAGGGGCTGCGCTTCAAGGAGGTCCCGTTCCTGGACTCGGCGACCTCCGCCGCCCACTTCGTGTCCCCGGCCGTCTACGGCCTCGTGCTCGCCGGAGCCGGGTGGTCGGTGGGCGTCGTGGCCCTGTGCGCCGGGTTCTTCCTGTGGTCGATGGCCTCCCAGGCGTTCGGGGCCGTGCAGGACGTCCGGGCGGACCAGGAGGGCGGCCTGCGCTCGATCGCCACGGTCCTGGGCGCCCGGCGCACGGTGTGGGCGGCGCTCGTGCTCTACCTGGTGGCGGGACTGCTCATGCTGCTCGTCCCCTGGCCCGGGCCGGTGGCGTCCTTCCTGGTGCTGCCCTACCTGGCCAACCTCGTGCCGTTCCTGACGATCACGGACGCCGGCTGCGAGCGCGCCAACCGGGGGTGGCGGCGGTTCCTGTGGCTGAACTACCTCACCGGGTTCCTCGTGACGCTGCTGCTGCTCCGGGCGTGGGAGCTCGCCCACTGATCCGGTCCCGCCGCCCGGACGGGTCCTACCGGAGGCGCTGGAGGAGCTTGCCGGTCGAGATCATGGCGCCGCCCAGCACGGCGGGCAGCCCGCCCCCGGGATGGACGGAGGCGCCCACCCGCCACAGCCACGGCCGCAGCGGGCTGGTGTGGGCCGGTGCGTGGAACGGGCCGCTGCGCCACGACGGACGCACCGCGCCGTACAGCGCCCCGCCCTCCGAGCCGTGCGCGGCGAAGTACGCGGGATCCAGGATCCGCACGCTGCGGAAGCGGTCCCGGAGCGGCTCGGGGAGCCCGAGCACCTGCGCCGTGCGCTCGAGCTCCCGGGCGACGAACGGGTCCTCCAGGGTGTAGGACCTCCCGTTGGCCGGCACGGTCAGCAGCAGCGCGAGCGTGGCCGCGCCGTTGGGGTAGACCCCGTGGGCGGGGTAGTGGTTGGCGAAGGCCATGGTCTGCTCGGGCTCGGTCCCGGCCTCCAGGTCGGCGTAGAGGTCGGCGGGGCGGTCGGGCAGGAGCACGCCGTGCCGGGGCGTGCCGGGGGGCAGCTCGGCGTCGAGCACCGCGTAGACCGCGACCGCCGAGCAGCTGAGCCGGCGCGGTGACCGGGGGGCGCGCCCCCCGAGCAGCCCGTCGAGCCGGTGGGCGTCGATCCCGCTCACCACGGCGTCCGCCGGGTACGTGCCCCGGTCCGTGACGACGTGCCGGCGGGTGACGGAGCGGACCGGTTCGCCGGTGCGGAGTTCGACCCCGGCGTCCTCGGCGAGGCGCCGGAGCGCCTCGACGAGCTCGTACACCCCGCCCCGGGGGATCCACACGCCGTCGTGCGCCATGACGGCGGGCATGCTCGCGTACAGGGCCGGGGTCCGGGCGGGGCCGACGCCGGCGTTGAGGGTGTGGATGGCGATGACCTCGCGCAGGCCCTCCGGCATCCAGGTGAGGCTGTCGAGGTAGTCGCGGGTCGTGAGCCTGCGCCCGTACAGCCGGCCGAGCCGGCCCAGTGCGGGATGGGCCGCCCGGTCCAGCACGTCCGTGGTCAGCAGCCGCGTGATGTCCGGGCCGAGCCCGCCGTGCTCGGCCTCGAAACGGGCCCACGCCGCGTGCCAGGGGTGCCCGGGCGGGACGGGGAGCTCGCAGCGGGTGCCGCGGTAGTAGTACGTGCCGACCTCGTCGAGGCGCTCCAGCTCGAGCCCGGCGGTCTCCTCGGCCCGGCGGGCGCCCGCGCCCGGCCGCACGCCGCCGCCGGCCCGCGGCCGGTCCAGCCGGCGGAGGAGCTCCTCCCACACGCCCGGGAACGTGAACAGGGACGGCCCGGTGTCCAGGCGCTGGCCGGCGGCCTCGATGCGGCGGCTCTTGCCGCCGAGGTGCTCGGCGGCCTCGAGGAGGGTCACGCGGTGACCGGCGTGGCCGAGCAGGGCCGCCGAGGTCAGCCCGCCGATGCCGCCTCCGACGACGACGACGCGGCTCACGGGTACAGCCCGAAGAACAGCGCCACGGTCAGCTGCACGCCGGCGACGGCGCCGGCGACGTAGGGGAAGGCGATGGAGTGCCGGTAGAGCCGGTGCCCGGTCTCCGGCCTCGGGTCCCGCAGGAGGGAGCCCACGAGCCACCCCGCGATGAGCGCGTTGACCGCGGCCACCGGGAGGCTGACCAGCGCGAAGCCCAGCGTGGACAGGGCCCACCAGCCACCGCTCCACAGCGCGCTCCCGCGCGGGCCCAGCCGGACCGCCGTCGTCGTGATGGCCACCGCGCGGTCCTCCTCGATGTCCTGGACGGCGTCGAACGCGTGCTTGGCGACGCTCCAGGCCATCAGGCCCAGTGCAGCCGGCCACACGGGGGCCGCCCCGAGCGCGTAGGGGACGAACACCAGGGGCAGCGCGTAGGCCGCGTTGCTCAGCGAGTCGACGTACGCCCGGGCCTTGAAGCGCAGGGGAGGGGCCGAGTAGAAGACGAAGACCAGGACGTACAGCGCGATCCAGCCGAGCGCGGCCGGGGGCAGCGCGACGGCGAACCAGACGACGAACGGCACGTTGCTGACGAGCACCGCGGCCAGGATCGTGCGCACCTCCTCGGACCTGATGCGAGCGCCCTCGATCGAGCCCTTGCGGGGGTTGAGGGCGTCGGTGTCCTGGTCGAAGACGTCGTTGACGCCGTAGATCAGCAGGTTGAAGGGGAGGGTGAGCCACAGCAGGAGCGGCAGCGCCTCCCACTGCCAGAGCGAGCCCGCGAGCCACATGCCCACCACGCCCGTGCCCAGGGCGTTGATCCACAGCACCGGCCGCGAGATGTGGACGATCCGCTGGAGGGCGGGGGCGAATCCGGCCTGGGGCACGGCGGCGGACCTCCTCGGACGACGGGTGACCCGGGGAGCCCGGGTGCACCCCACACTACGTCGGTTCCGGGACCCGCGCGGGGGAGTGCGGCCGGCGGCCCCGCACCACCGGGGTCCGCCGCCGTCCCCGTTCGTGCCCGGCCCCGGCGCGGGGCAGACTGAGGGGGTGCGCATGATGCTGCTGACCTCCGGAACCCGCGGCGACGTGGAGCCGTTCGCGGCTCTCGCCCGGTACGCCGCCGAACGGGGCCACCGGGTCCGGCTCGGGGTGCCGGAGAACTCCGGGGTCGACCTCTCCGGGCTCGACACCGTGAGCCTCCGGGTGGACTTCCACCGGCTGATGGGCACCGGGAGCCTCTCGCCGCGGACGGCGGTGCGCCACTTCCGCTCGGAGGTCGGGCCCGGGATGCGCGGCATGCTCTCCGCCGCGGTGCAGGAGACGCTGGCGTTCGACCCGGACCTGGTCCTGCACCACCCGCTGATCCTCACCGCACCGGCCGTGGCGGGCGCGCTCGGCGTCCCCCGGGTGCTGGCCGAGTTCGTGCCGGTGGCGACGCCCACGCAGGAGTTCTCCGCGCCGGGCGGACCGACGGTCTCGAAGGACCTCGGACGGTTCAACCGGGCGACCTACGCGGTCCCCCGCGGCGGCGCCCGGCTGTTCCGCGGGGACGTCGAGCGCGCGTGCCGGCAGCTGCCGGGCGGCCTGGCGGCGTCGGCTCCCGCGGCGTCCCGCGCCACGCTGATGGGGATCAGCCCGCAGCTGCTGCCCCGGCCCGCCGACTGGCCGGCCAGGGTGCACCTGACCGGTGCCTGGCACGCCGACGCCGGGTCCGGTGCCGCAGCCCCGGACCCGGCGGTGGCCGAGTTCGTCCGGGGCGGGCCCTGCCTGGTGGCCACCTTCGGCTCCATGGCGGCCGGCGACCCGTCCGCGCGCGGGCGGGCCGTCGTGGCGAGCGCGCGCGCCCACGGCCTGCGGACCCTCCTGGTCACGGGGTGGGGCGGGCTGTCCCTGCCGGTGCGCGACCGCGGCGACGACGTGCTGGTGGTGCCGAGCGCACCGCTGGGCGCCCTGCTCCCGGACGCGGCCGTGGCGGTCCACCACGGAGGTGCCGGGACCGTGCACACGGTGGCCCGCGCGGGCGTCCCCTCCGTGGTGGTGCCCTTCCTCGTCGACCAGCCCTTCTGGGGCCGGCAGCTGCACCGGATCGGGATCGCCGCGGCCCCGATCCCGTACCGGAGGCTGGCGCCGGAGAGCCTGGTCCCCGCCGTGGGCGACGCCCTCGCCCGCCGGGAGCAGGCGCAGCGCGTGGGGCGCGCGGTCCGGCAGGAGCAGGGTCTGCGCACCGCCCTCGACGTCCTCACCGGCCTCTGAGCGGCGCACCGCCCCCGGTGCGCGGCTGCCGGGGGCGCGGACCGGCGTCGTAGTGTGGTCGGGAGCACACCGACCGTCAGGAGGCCCCCAATGGAGCGACGTCTGCCCCAGTGGTCCGAGCTGCGCCCGCTCATGCAGTTCGAGACCCCCACCCTCGACCGCCGCGCCGCCCGGCTGGCCGGGGCCGCGGACCTCTGGGACCTGCGCCGGATCGCCCGCCGCCGCACCCCGCGCCCGGCGTTCGACTACGTGGACGGCGCCGCCCTGCGCGAGCTGACCAGCCGGCGCTCGCGGGAGGCCTTCGACGCGGTGGAGCTGCTGCCCCGGATCCTGCACGGCATCGCCGCCCCGGACCTGTCCACCACCATCGCCGGGACCCGGTCCGCGCTGCCGTTCGGCATCGCCCCGACCGGCTTCACCCGGTTCATGCACGCGGAGGGCGAGATCGGCGGGGTCCGCGCGGCGGAGACGGCCGGCATCCCCTTCACGCTCTCCACGATGGGGACCCGCTCGATCGAGGAGGTCGCCGCGGCCGGCCCGGACGCCACCCGCTGGTTCCAGCTCTACCTGTGGAAGGACCGGGCCAGGTCCCGGGACCTGCTGGAGCGCGCCGCGGCGCACGGCTACGGCACCCTGCTCGTCACCGTGGACACCCCGGTGGCCGGTCAGCGGCTGCGGGACGTGCGCAACGGCATGGTCATCCCCCCGAAGCTCACGCTGCGCACGGTGGCCGACGCCTCCCGCCGGCCGGGGTGGTGGTTCGACTTCCTGACCACGGACTCCCTGAAGTTCGCGTCCCTCTCCAGCACGAGCGCCGACCTGCCCACCATCACGAACGCCATGTTCGACCCGACGCTGTCCTACGAGGACCTCGAGTGGATCCGCTCCGTGTGGCCGGGGCGGCTCTTCGTGAAGGGGGTGCTCACCCGCGGCGACGCCCGGAAGTCCCTGGCCGCCGGGGCCGACGGACTGGTGGTCTCCAACCACGGGGGCCGCCAGCTGGACCGCGCCCCCGCCTCGCTGCACGCGCTGCCCGAGGTGCGGGACGAGGTGGGCGAGGACGTCGAGCTGGTCCTCGACTCCGGGGTCATGAGCGGCGCCGACGTCATCGCCGCGCTGTGCTCCGGGGCGGACTTCGTGCTCATCGGCCGGGCCTACCTCTACGGGCTGATGGCCGGCGGGCAGCAGGGCGTGGCGCGCGCGATCGAGCTGCTCGCCGAGGAGGTGCGGGTCAGCATGCAGCTGATGGGCGCCGGGACGGTCGCCGAGCTGGGTCCCGAGCTGCTCGGCGCCCGCCACCACCCCGATCCCTCCCGCCGGGCCGCGCCTGCCCCCGGGGTCTGATCCGTCCCCCGGGGGTCGGCACCGGGAACCGCGTCCTGCCGG
>NZ_JBISWJ010000049.1:0-31667 GCF_044462225.1 Kocuria kalidii
CGCGGCCCCGCGCGGGGCGGGGAGGCCCGGCGGCCCGCGGCGGCCCCTACAGGTCGGCGAGGACCGACACCGGGTTCTCCACGGCGTCGGCCACCATGCGCAGGAAGCCGCCGGCGGCGCCGCCGTCGCACACCCGGTGGTCGAACGCGAGGGAGAGCTGGGTGACCTTGCGGACGGCCAGCTGCCCGTCGACCACCCACGGGCGGTCGATGATCCGGCCGATCCCGAGGATCGCGACCTCCGGGTGGTTGATGATCGCCGCGGCGCCGTCCGTGCCGAACACCCCGTAGTTGTTGACGGTGAACGTGGAGCCGGACAGCTCGGCGGGACCGGCCCGGCCGGAGCGGGCGAGCTCGGTGAGCCGCCGCAGCTCGGCGTCGAGCCCGCGGGCGCTGAGCGTGTGCGCGCGGCGGATGTTGGGCACCACGAGCCCCCGGTCGGTCTGCGCCGCGAAGCCCAGGTTCACGCCGTCGAAGCGCACGATCTCCTGGGTCCCGTCCTCGCGGGTCTCGATCCGGGTCGCGAGCTCGGGGTGCCGGGCCAGACCGGCGAGCACGAACCGGGCGAGGAGGGCCATGAGCCCCGGGGCCCGCTCGGGGTCCTGCGCCTTGAGCTCGGCGCGCAGCTCCACCAGCTTCGTGGCGTCCACGTCCACCCAGACGGTGGCCTCGGGGATCTCGGCGCGGGAGCGGGTCATGGCCTGCCCGATGGCCTTCCGGATCCCGGAGACCGGGATCCGCTCGGCCACGCCGAGCCCGGTCCGGGCGTCGGCCTCGGCCGGCACCCCGGCGGCCTCCACCCCGGCGGCCGGCGCCGGGGCGGGGGACGACGACGGTGCGGCGGTCTCCCGCGGGTCCGCTGCCGGCGGCGCGGGGGCGGCCGCCGCGGCCACGACGTCGCGGCGCAGGACGAGGCCGCCGGGACCGGTGCCGCGCACGGTGGAGATGTCGATCCCGTGGTCCTTGGCGAGCTTGCGGACGATCGGCGAGACGACCGTGGGCGCCAGGCGCGGGGCCGAGGCCATCGCGTCGTGGGCGGCACCGGCCGCCCGGGCCGCCTCGTCCGGCGACTGCCCGGGACCCGTCCGGCCGCGGTCGTTCCCGGCCGGACGGGCGGTGGCACCGGACTGCTTCGGCCGGCGCCGGCGCCCGGCGGCGCCACCGGCGGGCGTGCCGTAGCCGATGAGCACGCTGCCGGACCCGGCGTCGTCGTCGGAGGCCTCGGGAGCCGCGGCGGGGTCCGCCCCGGCGCGCTCCTCCTCGCGGTAGGACAGCCCGCCCTTGGGGCCGCCGCCCTGCGGCGCGGGGGTGCCGGCCCGGTCCCCGGTGTCGACGGAGATCAGCGGCGCGCCCACGTCGAGGGTCTGCCCGGAGGCGCCGTGCAGCTCGTGCACGGTCCCGGCGAAGGGGCACGGCACCTCCACCGCGGACTTGGCGGTCTCCACCTCGGCGATCGGCTGGTCCACGGCGACGGTGTCGCCCTCCTGGACGAGCCAGGTCACGAGCTCGGCCTCGGTCAGTCCCTCGCCGAGATCCGGCAGGGTGAACGTCTTCACGGTCATGGTCAGTCCTCCCACTGCAGGTCGTCCACGGCGTCGAGGATGCGGTCGACGCTCGGCAGGTAGTGCTCCTCGAGCTTGGGCGCCGGGTACGGGATGTCGAACCCGGTCACCCGGCGCACCGGCGCGGCCAGGGAGTGGAAGCAGCGCTCCTGGACGCGGGCCACGACCTCGGCGGCCACGGACGCGAAGCCCGGCGCCTCGGCGACGACCACCACGCGCCCGGTCCTGCGCACCGACGCGGCGACCGTCTCGTCGTCGAAGGGCACGATGCTGCGCAGGTCCACGACCTCGAGCGATCGCCCCTCGGCCGCGGCGGTCGCGGCGGCCGCCAGGGCGGTCGGCACGGACGGCCCGTAGGCGAGGATCGTGGCGTCGTGCCCGGCGCGGGCGACGACGGCGCGACCCTCCCGGCGCTCGGGCGACCCGTTCTCGTAGCGGTCCTTCAGCTCGGCCAGGTCCACGGGCGCCTTCGACCAGTAGAGCTTCTTGGGCTCGAGGAACACGACCGGGTCGTCGGAGTCGACCGCCTCGCGGAGCATGAGGTAGGCGTCCTCGACGGTGGCCGGGGTGAAGACCTTCAGGCCCGGGGTGTGGGCGTAGTAGGCCTCGGAGGAGTCGCAGTGGTGCTCCACGCCGCCGATGCCGCCCGCGTACGGGATCCGGATGACGATCGGCAGCCGCACGGCGCCGCGGGTGCGGTTGTGCATCTTCGCGATGTGCGAGGCGACCTGCTCGAACGCCGGGTAGGCGAAGGCGTCGAACTGCATCTCGACGACGGGGCGCATCCGGTTCATCGCCATGCCCACGGCCATCCCGGCGATGCCGGACTCGGCCAGCGGGGTGTCGAAGCAGCGGGTGCGGCCGAAGCGCTTCGCGAGCCCGTCCGTGATGCGGAAGACCCCGCCGAGGGTGCCGACGTCCTCGCCGAAGACCACGACGGCCTCGTCGGCGGCCAGGGCGTCGGCCAGGGCGGTGTTGAGCGCCTGGGCGAAGGTCACGGGCTTGCGCGCCGGGGCCTCGCCGGACGGCGCGGGGGCTTCGAGGGTGCTCACTGTCCGGTCTCCTCTCGGGCGAGCTCGGCGGCCAGGAACTGCTCCTGCTCGGCGAGCTGCGGGGTCTGCTCGGTGTAGACGTGGCGGAACAGCTCGAGCGGGTCGACCTCCACGTCGGCGTTCATGCCGTCGCGCAGGGCCGCGGCGACGTCCTCCGCGGTGGCGGCGATGCGCTGCGCCGCGTCGTCGTCGAGCACCCCCTCGGCGCCGAGGTAGGCGCGCATCCGGGTCACCGGGTCCTTGGCGATCCACTCCTGCACCTCGGCGTCGTCGCGGTAGCGCGTCGCGTCGTCGGCGTTGGTGTGCGCCTGCATGCGGTAGGTGTGCGCCTCGACGAGGAGGGGCTCGGACTCGGAGCGCGCCAGGTCCACGGCACGGCGCAGCGTGGCGAGCAGCGCCACGAGGTCGTTGCCGTCCACGCGCTCGCCGGCCATGCCGTAGCCGACCGCCTTGTGGGCGAGGCTCGGCGCCGCGGACTGCTGGGACAGGGGCACGGAGATCGCGTAGCCGTTGTTCTGCACGAAGAACACGACCGGCAGCTTGAACACGGCCGCGAAGTTGAGGGCCTCGTGGAAGTCGCCCTCGCTGGTCGCGCCGTCGCCGCACATCGCGAGGACCACGGTGTCCTCCCCGCGCAGCTTCGCGGCGTGGGCCACGCCCACCGCGTGCAGCAGCTGGGTGGTCAGCGGCGTGGACTGGATGCCCACCCGGTGCTCGTGCGGGTCGTAGCCGCCGTGCCACTCGCCGCGGAAGATCGCCATGACCTGCATGGGGTCCACGCCCTTGGTCATGACCGCCACGGTGTCCCGGTAGGTGGGGAACAGCCAGTCGCCCTCCGCGAGGCACAGGGCCGCCGCCACCTGGCAGGCCTCCTGGCCGTGGCTGGACGGATAGACGGCCATGCGGCCCTGGCGGACCAGCGCGGAGTTCTGGTCGTTGACCCGCCGGCCGACCACCAGCTTCTCGTAGGCGTCCAGCAGCACCTCGGGGTCGGGCAGCGGGTACTCGTGGCCGGGGCCGGTGCCCTGCTCCTCGGGGGCGAGCAGGCGCCCGTCCGGGTCGACCATGCGGATCTCGCCGCGGGCCGGGAGCATGTACTGCTCCGGCGTGATGCCGAAGCTCTGGGAGGCCCGGAGGATCGGGTCCTCGGGGGTCTCGACGGTCTGGCTCATGGTGTCCCCTCGGTCGGTCCCCGGTCGCGGGGAGGCAGGAAGGATGGGAAGGCTGGGAAGCCTGAAAACTGGGAGGGCTTCGTCTCCCCAGTATGCGAACAGGCGAGGGTTCGTATCCACGGAGGGGGGAAAGTGCAGAATAGTGAGCAGGTCGGCGTGATCTCCGTGGACGAAATGTCCTAGTGTGGCGTGGAGCACATGCATTCGTCCGACACGCTGCGGACGCTGCGCCCGCCCCCCACCCCGAAGGAGCCCCCCGTGCCCTCGACCCCCGTGCCGCTGGACGAGACCGACCAGAGGATCCTCGCGGAGCTGTCCCGGGACGCCCGGCAGTCGGTGACGGCCATCGCCGCGGCCGTGCACGTCTCCCGCGCCCACGCCTACGCCCGCATCAACCGGCTCCGGGACGAAGGGGTGATCCTGCGCTTCAGCACCGTGATCGACCCGGTGCGGGCGGGCCTGCAGGCCTCCGCCTACGTGACGCTCAAGCTCCGGCAGAACACCTGGCGGGAGCTGTGCGCCCAGCTCCGGGCGATCCCGGCCGTGCAGCACATCGCCCTGGTCGGCGGGAACTTCGACGTCATGCTGCTCGTGCGGGCGGTCGACACCGTGCACCTGCGGCAGGTGATCTTCGAGCACATCCAGCAGCTGCCCGGCGTGGTGGACACCCAGACGTTCCTGGTCTTCGAGGACATCGACACGAGGGCCTGACCGGGGTCCCGCGCCCGCGCCCCGCCGTGACGACGTCATGAAGCGTCACGGTCGTCATCTTCCGACGCAGGGAGACATCCGACTACCTCTGCGCATAGTGTCGTTCCAGCTTCACGAGACGTGACCGCGAAGCTCCGACTTGGTCACGCACCAACCCCATGCTCATCGGGTGGTTCGGATGAGGAAGCGGCCTGCATCTTCCGCGGCGTGCCCACCGGGCCGGTGCGGACGACCGGTGCGGGTAAGAGCAAGCGCACAGGAGCAGCGCCATGTCCACCCCCGTGACAGTCCACGACCTCGCGACCCGGCAGATCCACGCCGGCACCCAGGACGACGTCACCCAGCGCACCCTGACGGTGCCGATCTACCAGACCGCGGCGTTCGAGTTCCCGGACTACGAGGCGGCCCGGCAGATGTTCGCCCAGACGCGGGCGGGCTTCACCTACACGCGCACCGGCAACCCCACGGTGGCCGTGCTCGAGCAGCGCATCAGCGACCTCGAGGGCGGCGCGGGCGCCGTGGCCACCGGCTCCGGCCAGTCCGCCGTGGCCGTGGCGCTGCTGGCCCTGCTGGGCCAGGGCGCCGGCAAGCACCTCGTGGCCTCCGAGAAGCTGTACGGCGGGACGGTGGACCTGCTCACCGACTCCTTCGCGGACTTCGGCATCGAGGTCGACTTCGTGGACCCCACGGCCCCCGCGGCGTGGGCGGCGGCCGTGCGCCCCGACACCCGGGCGTTCCTGCTCGAGTCGATCGGCAACCCGCTGGCCACCCTCCCGGACCTGCCCGGGATCGCCGACGTCGCCCGGGCGGCCGGGGTGCCCGTCGTCGTCGACAACACCCTCGCGTCCCCGGTCCTGTACCGGCCGCTGGAGAAGGGCGCCGACATCGTGGTGCACTCCGCCACCAAGTTCCTGGGCGGGCACGGCAACGCGCTCGCCGGGGCGGTCGTGGACGGCGGGACGTTCGACTGGTCCGCGCGGCCCGGGAAGTGGCCGCAGTTCACGCAGGCCCGCGCCCGCTGGGGCGGCCGGAGCCTGGTCGACAAGTGCGCCGGCGCCAGCCCCTACCTGCACCTGGTCCGGGCCAAGTACGTGCACGACCTCGGGACCACGCTGTCCCCGTTCAACGCCAGCCAGATCCTGCAGGGCACCGAGACCCTCGACCTGCGCGTGGCCCGCCACACGGCCTCGGCGCTGGCGGTGGCCGAGTTCCTCGCCGGGCACCCCGCCGTCGCCCGCGTCCACCACCCCGGCGTGCCCGGGGACCCCGGTGCCGGGATCGCGGCCCGGGACTTCCCCCTCGGGACCGGCTCCGTGTTCTCCTTCGACCTCGCCGCCCCGGACGACGCCGTGGGGCCGTTCATCGACGGGCTGCGGCTGTTCAAGCTGGTCGCCAACGTCGGGGACACCCGCAGCCTCGTGTCCCACCCGGCGGCCATGACGCACTGCCGCCTGACCCCCGAGCAGCGCCGGGCCGGCGGCATCGCCGAGACCACGGTCCGGCTGTCGATCGGCCTCGAATCGCCCCAGGACCTCGTGGCCGATCTCGGCCAGGCCCTCGACACGGTCCTCGAGACCGTCCAGACCTCCCGGAAGTGAGCCCCGTCATGACGTCCTCCACCGAGACCCGCACCCGCCCCCGGGGCTTCACCACGACCGCCGTCCACGCCGGCCAGCAGCCCGACCCGCTGACCGGGGCGGTCATCCCGCCGATCTACCAGACCTCGACCTTCGCCCAGGACGGGATCAACGTGCTGCGCGCCGGGCACGAGTACAGCCGCGGCTCCAACCCCACCCGCAGCGGCTTCGAGGAGCAGCTCGCGGCCCTCGAGCGGGGCGAATGCGGATTCGCGTTCGCATCGGGGATCGCCGCCGAGGACGCGCTGCTGCGCGCGGTGCTGCGCCCGGGCGACCACATCGTGCTCGGCGCCGACGGCTACGGCGGCACCAACCGGCTGATCACCAAGGTCCTCGCCCCCTGGGACATCGGGCACACGGCCGTGGACATCGCCGACCTCGACGACGTCCGGGCGGCCGTGCGGGCGGGGACCACGAAGGTGCTGTGGCTCGAGACGCCGTCCAACCCGCTGCTCGGCATCGCCGACGTGGCCGCCTGGGCGCAGCTCGCCCGGGACGCCGGGGCGCTGCTGGTCGTCGACAACACCTTCGCGTCCCCGTACCTGCAGAACCCGCTCGAGCTCGGCGCGGACGCCGTGGTGCACTCCACCACCAAGTACATCGGCGGGCACTCCGACGTGCTCGGCGGCGCCGTGGTGGTCGGGGCTGCCGAGTGGCGCGGCGTCCCCCTCGCCGAGGCGGTCGGCTTCCAGCAGTTCGCCGCCGGTGCCGTGGCCGGGCCCCAGGACAGCTACCTGGCCGCCCGCGGGCTCAAGACCCTGAGCCTGCGGATGGAGCGCCACCAGGACAACGCGCAGCGGATCGCCGAGTGGCTGCTGGAGCGACCGGAGGTCTCCCGGGTGCTCTACCCCGGGCTGCCCGGGCACCCCGGCCACGCGCTCGCCGCCGCGCAGATGCGCGGGTTCGGCGGGATGCTCTCCTTCCGGCTGGCCGGCGGGGAGGGTGCGGCCCGGGCGGTGGCGGAGGGCACCCGGCTGTACTCGCTGTCCGTGAGCCTGGGCGGCGTGGAGTCCCTGATCTGCTACCCCTCCGAGATGACCCACGCCTCCGTCCGGGGCACTGCGCTGGCCGTGCCCGTCGACCTGGTGCGGCTCTCCGTGGGCATCGAGGACGTCGAGGACCAGCTGGAGGACCTCGAGCGGACGCTCACCGGCGCCACCGCCTGACCCGGCACTAGCCTGGAGCACATGAGCACCGGCACCCCGCAGAACAGCACGCCCCAGGACAGCGCCGCGCAGCACGACGCCCTGCTCGAGCCGCCCGGGCCCCTGGTGGGCACCGACTGGCTCGCCGAGCACCTCGACGACCCCCGGCTCGTGCTCGTGGACGCGAGCTCCACGATGAACCGGGTCGAGGAGGCCATCCCCGGGGCGCTGCTCCTGGACCTGGACGGGCCCTTCTCGGACCCGTCCTCGGACCTGCCGCACACGATGCCCACGGCGGAGCGCCTGACCGCCGCGGCCCGTGCGCTCGGGATCTTCCGGACGAGCACGCTCGTCGCCTACGACGGCAAGGGGGTCTTCGCGTCCGCCCGCGTCTGGTGGATGTTCCGGGCCGCGGGCCTCGACCGCGTCGCCGTCCTCGACGGCGGCCTCCCGGCGTGGGCCGCCGAGGGCCGGCCCACCGCGGCGCACGCCGCACCCCCCGCGGATCCGGGGGACGTCGAGCTCGCGCCCCGCGAGGGGTTCTTCGCCGGGGCGGAGGACGTCGCCCGGGCGCTCGAGGACCCCGGCGCCGGCGTCCTCGACGCCCGTTCCGCCGGCCGGTTCGCGGGCACCGAGCCCGAGCCGCGGCCGGGCCTGCGCCCGGGGCACATGCCCGGGGCGGTCAGCCTGCCGTACACCGACCTGCAGGACGCCCGCGGGCGGCTGCTGCCGGTGCCGCGGCTGCGGGAGCGGATCGACGCGGCAGCACCCGGGGGGCGGCGCATCGTCACCAGCTGCGGCTCGGGGATCACCGCCTGCGTCCTGGCGCTGGCCGCCCACCTGGCCGGCCGCGAGGACGTCGCCGTCTACGACGGCTCCTGGAGCGAGTGGGGACGTCCCGGTCCCCGGCCCGTGGAGGGCCCGGAGGGGATCAGCCCCGGTCCGGGGTCCGGCCCGCAGGGGTGATCCGCTCGGCCGCCTGCTCCGCCTGCTCCGCCTGCTCCGGCTGATCCGCCGCGCCGGGCCCGGGATCGTCCAGCGCGGCGGCCGTGGCGAGGATGTTGCGGGCCATGGACGGGAAGATGAACCCGTGGAAGGGCCACACGCCCCACCAGTAGAGCCGCCCCGGCAGGCCCCGCGGGAAGAAGATGGCCCGCTGCATGTACCGGCTGCCCTCGCCGTCGGGCTCCACGGACAGCTCGAGCCACGCCCGGCCGGGGGCCCGCATCTCGGCGTGCAGGAGCAGCTTGTGCCCCTCCTCCATGTCCTCGACGCGCCACCAGTCCACGTACTCGCCCACCTGGAGGTCCGTGGCGTCGCGGCGGCCCCGGTTCAGGCCGGCCCCGCCCACCAGCTTGTCCATCACTCCGCGGACCCGCCACGCCAGGGACAGGGAGTACCAGCCGTTGCGCCCGCCGATGGACTCGATGACCCGCCACACCTGCTCCGGCCGCGCCGGGCCCGTGCGGCTGCGCTCGTCCACGAACACCGTGCGCCCCGCCCAGTCCGGGTCCGACGGAAGAGGATCCGCGGCGCTCTCGGACGAGCCGTAGTGGACGTCCCACGTGGTCTCCACGGAGTTGTCCTCGATCTTCTTCAGCGCGAGCGCCACGGCACGGCGGTACCCGGCCAGCCCCTCGGGGGGCTGCGGGATGTAGTCGTCGATGTCGTGCTCGTCGGCCACGGCGTCGTGCTGCAGCGACTGGACGAGCGGCACGGCCAGGGCCAGCGGGATCGGCGTGACCATGCCCACCCAGAACCCGGACAGCCGGGGCGCCGGGAGGGGGAGGTGGAAGACGACGCGCCGGCGCAGCCCGGCGACCCGGGCGTAGCGGCGCATGGCGTCCGCGTAGGTCATGACGTCGCGGGAGCCGATGTCGAAGGTGCGGTTGAGCCCCTCCGGCAGGTCCATCGCGCGGACCAGGTAGTACAGCACGTCGCGGACGGCGATGGGCTCGATGCTGTTCGTCACCCAGGACGGCGCCGGCATGATCGGGAGGGTGTCGCCGAGGTGGCGGATCATCTCGAAGGACGCCGAGCCGGAGCCGATCACCACGCCGGCCTGCAGGACCACCGCGGGGACGGGGCTCTCGAGCAGGATCTCGCCCACCCGGACCCGGGAGCGCATGTGCTGGGACAGCTCCTCCCCCTGGGGGTGCAGGCCCGAGAGGTAGACGATGCGCCGGACCCCGGCCCGCTCGGCCGCCCGGACCACCGTCCGGGCCATCTCGGCCTCCTCCTCCTCGAACTGCCGGGAACCGCCCATGGAGTGCACCAGGTAGTACAGGGTGTGGACGTCCTGGCACGCCGCGGTCATGCCCTCGAGGTCGTTGAGGTCCGTCTCGGCGACCTCCACCTGGTCCCGCCACGGCACGGCGCGCAGCTTGCCGGGAGACCGGACGGCCACGCGCACGGAGTGCCCGGCCTCGACCATCCTGGGCGCCAGGCGCCCTCCGACGTAGCCGGTGGCACCGGTGATGAGGACGCGCTGGGGAGAGGTCATGGCCTGCCTTTCGTGCGGGTTCCGCGAGCGTATCAACGCCGCCTGACAGGACCCCGCGCCGGGCGTCCTCCCGGCCGCGCCGCGGCAGGCGGCGCCGGCGCTCCGGCACGCGGAGCGGAGGTGCTCCGGCACGCGGAACGGCCGCGGTGCCGGAGCACCGCGGCCGTTGCGTGCTCCGAAGCGCCGCAGGCCGATCAGGAGCAGGGGGTCGATCAGGGGGAGGGGCGGATCAGGGCAGCGCCAGGCGGAACACCTTCGCCCACGCGGAGGCGACCTGCTTGGGCAGGGGCCCGGTGGTGTAGGGCAGCTCGTAGCGCGCGCAGATCTCGCGCACCTTGACGGCGACCTCGGCGTAGCGGTTGGAGGGCAGGTCCGGGAACAGGTGGTGCTCGATCTGGAAGGACAGGTTGCCGGTCATGAGGTGCATCAGCTTGGACCCGGAGATGTTGGCCGAGCCGATCATCTGCCGCACGTACCAGTCGCCGCGGGTCTCGCCCTCGATCTGCTCCTCGGTGAACGTGTCCGCCCCGGCCGGGAAGTGCCCGCAGAAGATCACGGCGTGCGCCCAGACGTTGCGGGCGGCGTTCGCGGTGAGGGTCGCGGCCAGGGCCTGCTTGCCCGAGCCGGCGAGCATCGCGGCGGCGGGCGTGGCCACGTAGTCCTTCGCCGCCTGCTTGAGGAACTTGGCGCCGAAGGCCTTGAGCCCCTGCACGAGCTCCGCCTTGGACTTGCGGCCCTCGCGGTACTCGTCGAGCTCGAGGTCGTAGATCGCGATGCCCCACTCGAAGACCGGGGCCAGCAGCGCGTTGTAGATCGGGTTGCCGAGGTTGCGGGGCGTCCACTCCTGGTCCTCGTCCATGCGCAGGATGGTGTATCCGACGTCCCGGTCCTTGCCGACCACGTTGGTCCAGGTGTGGTGCAGGTCGTTGTGGGTGTGCTGCCACGCCCTGGACGGGGTCACGAAGTCCCACTCCCAGGTGGTGGAGTGGATGTCGGGGTCGCGCATCCAGTCCCACTGCCCGTGCAGGACGTTGTGGCCGATCTCCATGTTCTCGAGGATCTTGGCGATGGTCAGCATGCCGGTGCCGGCGACCCAGGCGGGCTTGTGCTTGGCGAGCAGGAGCGTGGCCCGGCCGGCCAGCTCGAGGGACCGCTGCGTGGCGATGACACGGCGGATGTAGGCCGCGTCCTTGGCCCCGCGGGTGGCGATCACGGACTCGCGGAGGGCGTCGAGCTCGCGGCCCAGCTCCTCGATCTGCGCGTCGGAGAGGTGGGCGGCGGCGGAGGGCCTGGCCGTCTCGGCGTGCTGGCCCGAGTCGAGCAGGAACGGGGTGACGATCGTCATGGTGTGGGTCCTTCGGGAACGAGGTGTGGGGGTGAGTGCTGGAGATCGGGGGTCAGGCGTCGAGGCTGACGGGACCGGCGGCCGTGGACACGCAGGTCTGGACGAGGTGACCGGGCTCCCCGTGGACCTCGCCGGTGCGGGTGTCGCGGACCTGCCCGGAGAGCAGCGGGGTCACGCACGCGTGGCAGATGCCCATGCGGCAGCCGCTGCGCATCATCAGGCCGGCGTTCTCGCCCGCGGCCAGGAGCGTCGTGCCGCTGTCGGCCTCGATCTCCTTGTCGGCCTTCTCGAACGTCACGCGTCCGCCCTCGCCGCCGGAGCCGGGCGCGACCACGGCGGCGAAGCGCTCGACCCGCAGCTCGCCCTCCTCGCGGTTCCAGAGCGCCTCGGCGGCGTCCAGGAAGTCGGCGGGGCCGCAGGCGTAGGCGGCGCGCTCCCGCCAGTCGGGGCAGGCGGCGTCGAGGTCCGAGACGCCCGCGAGGTCGAGGCGGCGGCCGCGCTCGCCCGTGAACCACTGGACGAGACGGAAGCCGGGGAACTGGTCGGTGAGCTCCAGCAGCTCCTCGCGGAAGAGCGACTCCTCCGGGGAGCGCGAGGAGTGCACGAGCACCAGGTCGGCGTCCGCGCGGCGGGGGACGAGGGTGCGGATCATGGACATGACCGGGGTCAGCCCGCTGCCGGCGGTGAGCATCAGCAGGGGGCGCGGGCTCTCGGGGAGGACGAAGTCCCCCTCGGGCGGGGCGAGGAAGAGGACGTCGCCGGGCCGGGTGCCCCGGACGAGGGCGGTGGAGACCTTGCCCATCGCCGTCACAGTGATGGCGGGGTCCTGCCCGGCGCCCGTGCTGAGGGAGTAGGAGCGCCAGTGCCGCACGCCGTCGATCTCCACGCCGATGCGCGCCCACTGGCCGGCCTGGTGCGCGTTCCAGCCCCGCCCGGGGCGGAAGCGGATCGTCACCGAGTCACCGGTCTCGGGGACCACGGAGGTCACCAGGCCGCGCAGCTGGCGCGCGCTGGCGAGCGGGTCGACGAGTCGCAGGAAGTCCTCGGGCGAACGGGGCGTGGTGAAGGCCGAGGCCAGGCGGGTGAACAGTCGTAATTGGGGCACGTAGTAACTGTGCCCCAAATCCGGTGACGCTTCTCGTCCTGTCGCGTACTCTTTCAGCGGAGAAACTGTGGTCTCGGGATGAAAGCGGGAAAATATGGAGCATACTGACCACTTGGCGCCCGTGCAGCCGGCGGGCCGGGCGGACCGGGAGCTGCCGTGGACCTCGCTGCCGCCGGCCCTGACCCCCCTCCTCGTGCCGCACCTGCCCGAGGTCGCGGAAGAGCTGCTCGACGCCGTGCGGCTCGACGTCCCGGTCTACGCCCGGCCGCTCGAGGGGGTGTTCGGGGACAGCATCCGGCGCGGGGTCGAGGTGGCCCTGACCCGGTTCCTGCAGCTGCCCGGCACCCAGCAGCCGGCGCTGATGGGCGACGACCGGCGGGTCTACGAGGGGCTGGGCCGGGGTGAGGTGCGGGAGGGGCGCCCGATGGACGCCCTCTTCGCGGCCTACCGCTCCGGGGCGCGCACCACGCTGCGCTCGCTGTCCCGCGTGGCCATGGACGCCGGGTTCGAGGCCTCCGTGCTGATCGGCCTCGCGGAGTCCGTGTTCGCCTACATCGAGGAGCTCTCCGCCGCCAGCGCCGAGGGGTACGCGCTGGAGCAGTCCGAGCGGGCGGGGGAGCGGGACCGGCTGCTGGACGCGCTCGCGGACATGCTGATCCGCGGCCACGTGGTCGAGGACTCCGTGCGCTCCGCGGCGGCGGCGGCGGGCTGGCCGGTGCCCGAGCGGGTGGTCGTGGTGACGCTGGACGCCGACCGGCGGGTGGGGCTGCGCTCCCGCCTGGGGGACCGGGCGCTGCTGACGTCCCGTCCCGGGGACGTCGTCGCGGTGATCCCCGAGCCCGCGTCCCCGACCGCGTGCAGGGAGATGGAGCGGGTGCTCATGGGGAGGGGCGCGGTGATCGGGCCGGGCCGGCCCTGGTACGCAGCCCCCGACTCGCTGCGGCTGGCGGTCATGGCGCGGGACCTGCTGCAGCGGGACGAGCCGGCCGGCAACCGGCCGCTGTGGGTCTCCGAGCATCTCGTGGAGCTCGTCCTGAACAGCGAGCGGAGCGTGGTCGAGGACCTCGCCGCGCAGCGGCTGGCCCCTCTGGACGAGCTGCGGCCCGGACAGCGGGAGCGGCTGGGCGCCACCCTGCTGTGCTGGCTCGAGCACCACGGGCAGCGTGCGGCGATGGCGGCCGAGCTGAACATCCACGAGCAGACGGTCGGGTACCGGGTGAACCAGCTGCGGGAGGTCTTCGGGGAGTCCCTCAACGACGCCCGGACCCGGTTCGAGCTCGAGCTGGTCCTGCGCGCCGGGTTCCGCTGACGCCGCACCGCGGGGGCGGGCGGGCCCGCGGCACTCAGCCCGTGCGCTTGTAGGCCTCCCGCTCCCGTTCGTCGGACTCGGCCTGTTCCTGGACCGTGATCGCGCTCCCGCCCAGGTGCGCCGGCATCCACCACGCCCCGGGCCCCGGCGGAGCGGGATAGCTCTCGATGCACCGGTCGATCCCCTCCTGGAGCGCCGAGCGCAGCCGGGCGCTCGCGGCACGGACGTCCTCGCCGCGGGCCACCCGCAGCTCGGGGCCCACGTGGACGCGCACGGGGGTGCGCCACACGTCGCGCAGCCGGATCCCGCCGCGTCCCCGGGTGAGCATACGGTGGCTGCCCCAGACGGACACCGGGATGACGGGGGCGCCGGTCTCCGCGGCCATGCGCACGGCCCCGGTGCGCAGCGGGCGCACGGTCCAGCTGCGGCTGACCCCGCCCTCCGGGAAGACCGCGAGGAACTCGCCCCGGGCCAGCTTGGCCACGGCCTCGGCGTAGGCCGGGGCGCCGTCGGCGCGGTCGACCACCACGTGGTCGCACAGCCGGCACACCGCCGTGACGAGGGCGCTGCCGGTGTGCTTGCGGGTGATGAGGAAGCGCGGGTGGGCCCGCAGCCGGCGCCAGACGACCAGCTGCGCGAACACGAAGTCGAGGTAGCCGAAGTGGGTCACCGCCACGACGGCGCCCTTGCCCGGCAGCACCTCCCGGTGCAGTCCGTGCACGACCTGGTCGGTGGGCAGGTGCTCCTCGCCCGAGGCGAGCAGGGGCACGCGGAAGAGCTTCACCGCGGTGAGGCCGACGAGCACGATGGCCCGGTAGGCGTACTTGTTGGGGCGCAGCAACGGAGCCACGGGCCTCCCTCGGGACGGGCCCGCGGGCGCGGGCCTTGGACGGTCTGCCGAGAATCGTAGACCAGTGCGGCGGGCCGCGCGGCTCTCGCCGTCGTGCGTGACGGCGGGGAACCGCCGCGGGGAGTGCGGCCATCCCCCATACCGGGTGCGGGCCGGGCCCCGATACGCTGGCAGCACCACGCCGATCCGGCGTCCGCGGCACCGGATCGGTGCGACCGGCTCCACCCCGCCGACCAGGAGAACCCGATGTCCTACCTTCCACCGTCAGCACCCCCGCCGTCAGCACCTCCGCCGCAGTACCGGGCGCAGGGGGACGACCGCACCATCGCGGTCCTCACCCACCTGTCCGGTCTGATCGGCGCGCTGATCTCCGTCGGCTGGCTCGGTTTCGTCGGCCCGCTCGTCGTGTGGCTCGTCTACCGGGAGAAGAACGTGTTCCTGCGGGCCACCTCCGCCGGGTCGTTCAACTTCAACCTGTCCATGTGGCTGCTCAACGTGGCCGCGTGGGTGTGCCTGTTCACTGTCATCCTGATCCCCGTGGCGATCGTGCTGTGGATCGCCGCCGCCGTGCTGCTCGTGGTGTGCCACATCCTCGCCGTGCTCAAGGCCAACAAGGGCGAGGTCTACCGCTACCCGCTGCAGCTGCCGGTGCTCAACTAGTCCCGCGGGTCCCCCCGGTGCGGGCCGGCCGGTGCGGGCCCGGCGCCGCCCCGGTGGGCGAGCACCACGACCGCCACGAGGACGAGCAGGGCCGCGCTGAGGCCGTCGAAGCCGACGAGGGCCAGGACCGGTCCGGCGAGCGCGCCGCCGGTCGCGCCGGCGAGGTTCATGAACAGGTCCGAGACGCCCTGCAGCTTCGGCCGGTCGGCCGGCGGGACGGCCTCCGCCACGAGGGTCGAGCCCGCGACCGTGGAGGCCGACCACCCGAGTCCGAGCAGGACCAGGCTCACCGTGACCAGCACCGGGGACGCCGAGCCGGACCAGGACAGCACCAGGGACGCCACGAACAGGGACTGGCCGAGCAGGATCGTGGCGCGGCGGCCGGACCGGTCCGCAAGCCACCCGAACACGGGGGCGAGGGCGTACATCCCGGCCACGTGCAGGCTGATGGTCAGGCCCACGATGCTCAGCGACGCCCCCTGGAGGGTCAGGTGCACGGGCGTCATGGACATCAGCGCCACCATGACGGCGTGGCTCAGCGCCACGGTGAGGACGGCGCGGCGGGCGGGCGACGAGGACCGCAGCACCGCGAGCCCGCCCGCGGACGAGGGCCGGTCCCGCCCGGCGGCCTCCCCGTCGGCGACGGCCAGCAGCAGGGGGTCCGGCCGCAGGGCCGTGAGGTACACCAGGGCGCCGAGGGCCTGGGCCACGAGCGCGATGACGAACCCGCCCGTGAGCTCCGGCAGGCCCAGGGCCCGGCCGATCAGCTCGCCGGGCTCGAAGAGGTTGGGCCCGAGCACCGCGCCGATCGTCGTGGACCAGACCACCAGGGACAGGTCCCGGGCCCGGGTGTCGTCGGGGGCGAGATCGGTCGCCGCGAAGCGGGACTGCAGGTTCAGCGCGGAGCCGGCCCCGAGCAGGGCCAGGCCCACCAGCAGGACGAGGAAGCTGGAGAGGACCGCGGCGCCGATCGTGACGGACGCACCCGCCATGGCGGTGAACGCGCCGGTGCTCAGGGAGATCCGCCGGCCGCGGGCCTGGGCGAGCCGGGCGAGGGGCACGGCGAGCAGGGCCGCCCCGAGGGTGTTCATGGTCGCGGCCATGCCGGACCACGCCGAGGAGCCGGAGACCTCGGTGACGAGCAGGGCGCCCAGGGCCAGGGTGGCGCCGACGCCCAGCCCGCCCAGGACCTGGCCGAGCGCGAGGACGCGGACGACCCTCCGCTGCAGGGCGCGGCGGTCCACGGTGGCGTGCGTCGGGTGCATGGCCGCCATCTTATACCCCAGGGGGTAACCCACCACGATGTGTCGGCCGCCCCGGTGTGGTTCGATGCTGGGCATGAGTCCTCTGCCTGATCCCGCGGCCGGACGTGGTCCCGGAACCGGTCTCGTCCTCGGCGAGGACGGGCTGCCCCGTCCCGCCTGGGCCGCGACGGACCCCCTGCTGCGCGCCTACTACGACACCGAGTGGGGGCAGCCCGTGCGGGACGAGCGCGGTCTCTACGAGCGGATCTGCCTCGAGGGCTTCCAGGCCGGTCTGTCCTGGGCCACGATCCTGCGCAAGCGCCCCGCCTTCCGCGCCGCCTTCGCGGGCTTCGACCCGGACACGGTCTCCGGGTTCGGCCCCGCCGACGTCGACCGGCTCCTGGCCGACGCCGGGATCGTGCGCCACCGGGGCAAGATCGAGGCCGCCGTCGGCAACGCCCGCGCCACCGTGGCCCTGCGCGCCGAGGGCGGGCTGCCCGAGCTCGTGTGGTCGTTCCGCCCGGCACGGACTCCCCGGCCGCGCACGGCCGCCGAGGTCCCGACCCGCTCGCCGGAGTCGGAGGCCCTGTCCCGGGCCCTGCGGGCGCGGGGCTTCCGCTTCGTGGGGCCGACCACGATGTACGCGCTGATGGAGGCGGTCGGGATCGTCGACACCCACCTCGTCGGCAGCCACCGTCGCGGCAGCTCCGGGGTGTGGCCGGACGCGCCGGACGCGCCGTAGGATCTCTGGCACCGCATCCGACGACGCCCCGCGTCGCCTTCCGGCAGGAGGCCCGGTCATGTACGACAACAGCAGACAGCCCAGCGCGGTGCTGCCCCTGGTCCTGAGCACCGTGGGCTCCGTCCTGGTCGGCATGGTGGTGCGGCGGCTGCGTGCGGACCGCGCCGCGGCCGGCGGAGCGGAGACGCCCGGAGGGCGGACGAGGGCCGGCGGACGGGACAGGCCCGGGGCGCGGGGCGCGGCGGCCGGCCGGGGCGGGCCGTCCGACCGGACCCGGCCCGCCCGCAGGACCTGGCGCGGGCCGGTGCTCTGAGCCGTGACGCGCCACGGGATCAGCTGGGTGGACGTCTTCTCGGCCGCACCGCTGGGCGGCAACCCGCTCGCCGTCGTGCACGGCGCCGACGTCCTCGACGAGGCCACCATGGCCCGGTTCGCGCGCTGGACCAACCTGTCCGAGACCACGTTCGTGCTCGAGCCCCGCGCCCCGGGCGCCGACTACCGGGTGCGGATCTTCACCCCCGGCGGGGAGCTGCCCTTCGCGGGGCACCCCACGCTCGGGACGGCGTCCGCCTGGCTCGCCCTCGGCGGGGAGCCCGCGGGCGAGGACGTCGTGCAGGAGTGCGGGGCGGGACTGGTGCACGTCCGGCGCCGCGGCGACCGGCTCTCGTTCGCCGCTCCGCCGCTGCTGCGCTACGAACCGGTGGTGGATCCAGCGCTGCTGGACCGCGTGGCCCGGTCCCTGCGGCTGGGCCCGTCCGCACTGCTCGACGTGTCCTGGCTCGACAACGGGCCCGGCTGGATCGGGGTGCGCGTGGCCGACGCCGAGACCGTCCTCGGGGTGCGCGCGGACTGGTCCGCGATGGCGGGGCTCAAGCTCGGCGTGGTCGGGACGCACCCGGCGGGCGCGGAGTGCGCGGTCGAGGTGCGCGCCTTCGTGGGCGACTGGGTCGTGGAGGACCCGGTCACCGGCAGTCTCAACGCGGGCCTGGCCCGGTGGCTGACCGACAACGGCTGGGCCCCGGACGGCTACGTCGCCGCCCAGGGCACGGTGCTCGGTCGCACCGGGCGCGTGCTGGTGGAGCGGGAAGCGGAGACGATCTGGGTCGGCGGGCACGTCAGCCCGGTGGTGCGAGGGACCGTGGAGCTGTAGCCGACGGCGCACAGGAGACCCGCGCTCAGTACTGTGGGCTCATGACGACCCAGGACATCACCTTCCGCACCCGCACGCGGACCGCGCCGGCGGACCCCGGCCCCGACGGCACCCTGTCCGGCGGGGGACTGCCGCGCCGGGCCGACGAGGAGGCGGCGGTCCGCGCGGTCGTCCGGCTCGGCGACCGGCGCGCCCCGCGCGAGCGGGGGCACTGAGATGTCGGTGCGGCGGCTGAGCGCCGAGCGGATCACGGACTCCGTGGCCCACCACGCCGAGGGCCCGTGCTGGTCGGAGTCCTGGGGCGGGCTGCGCTGGGTGGACATGACGGCGGGCGACGTCCTGTTCCTCGGCGCGGACGGCCAGGTCCTCCGCACGCACGTCGGGGACGTCGTGGCCTGTGTGCGCCCGCGCGCGACCGGTGGCGCGGTCCTGGCGGTCGAGACGGGGGTGGCCCTCGAGGACCCGGACGGAGTGGTCCACCCGCCCCGGCTGCTCTGGGAGCCCGGGGCGGTCCGGATGAACGAGGGCGGCGCCGCCCCGGACGGCTCCCTCTACGTCGGGTCCATGGCCTACGACCAGGCCGAGGGCGCGGCCACGCTCTACCGTGTGGATCCCGGCCTCGGGTGGGAGCCGGTCCTCGAGGGGGTCACCGTCTCGAACGGCATCGCGTGGTCCCCGGACGGAACCCTCGCGTACTACAACGACACGCCCACCGGGAAGGTCGACGTCTTCGACTGGTCGGAGTCCGCGGGCCTGCACGGCCGGCGCACCTTCGTGGTGCCGGAGCTCGCGGAGGGGGACGTCCACCCGGACGGGCTGACCGTCGACTCCGAGGGCGCGGTCTGGGTGGCGCTGCACGGTGCCGGCCAGGTGCACCGCTACACGGCCGACGGCGCGCTGGACACCGTCGTGGAGGTCGGCGCCCGGCAGACCACCGCGTGCTGCCTGGGCGGTGCGGACCTGCGCACCCTCTACGTCACCACCTCCCGCGAGAACCTCGACGCCGACGAGGACCCCGCCGCCGGTTCCCTGTTCGCCGTCCGGGTCGAGGTTCCCGGGCTGCCCGTCCTGCCCTTCGCGGGCTGACCGCGGTGCCGGGCGCCGGCGCACCCGTGGGCCCCGGGCGCAGGGCCCACGGGCTTGACCCTCACGCGACGGGAGGGCCCAGGGTGGAGGACATGGACGGACAGCGGCCCGCAGCGGCGGGCGAGCGGCTCACCGTGGGGCAGGTCGCGGAGCGCTTCGGCGTCACCGTGCGCACGCTCCACCACTACGACGACGTGGGCCTGCTGCGCCCGCGCGAACGCTCGGCGGGCGGATACCGCCTGTACACGGAGGACGACCTCCTCCGGCTCCGGCACGTCGTGGTCTACCGCCGGCTCGGCTTCCCCCTCGAGCGCATCGAGGAGCTGCTGGCCGCGGAGGACCCCGGGTCCGTGCTGGCGCACCTGCGCCGGCAGCGCGAGTCCGTCCTGGCGAGGCAGGCCGAACTGGCCGACCTCGTCACCGCGATCGACCGAGCACTGGAGAAGGAAATGACCGGAATCGACCTGACCCCGGAGGAGCGGCGCGAGCTGTTCGGCGAGGGCTTCAGCGACGAGTACGCCGCCGAGGCCGAGCGCCGCTGGGGCGACACCGACGCGTGGGAGCAGTCCCGTCGGCGCACGGCCGGCTACGACCCGCAGGACTGGCGGCGGATCGCCGCCGAGACCGCGGCGATCAACGAGCGGTTCGCCGCGGCCCGGCGCGCCGGCCTGCCCGCGGACTCGATCGAGGCGATGGACGCCGCGGAGGCCGCCCGGCGGCAGATCCACGAGCGCTTCTACGACCTCCCGCCGGAGTTCCACCGGGCCCTGGGGGACATGTACGTGGCGGACCCGCGGTTCACCAAGACCTACGAGGACCTGGAGCCCGGGCTGGCGCAGTACGTCCGCGACGCGATCCACGCCAACGCCGACCGCGCCGCGGGCTGAGGCACCCGCGGGCCGGGCGGGGCGGCCGCCGGTCTAGGATCGCCTGGAGGAGGCATCCATGACCGAGACCCCCCGGGCGGCCCCGGACGTCGTGACCGGCTCGATCCGCCTGCTGGCCGAGCAGGGCTGGGAGGCCACGACCGTGGACCGGCTGGCGCTGGCCGCCGGGATCAGCCGGGCCACGTTCTTCCGCAAGTACGGGTCCAAGGAGGACATCGTCTTCGCGGACCACGCCGCGAACCTGGAGCGCCTCGAGCAGCTGCTCGCCCGCGTCGCGGGCCGGCCGGACGCGGACCCGGCCGGCGCCCTGCGGGACGGCGTGCTCCTGGTCTTCCGCCACCACCTCGACCACCGGGAGCGGGCGCTGGCCCGCAGCGCCCTGCTGCGCCAGGTGCCTCAGCTGCGGGACCGCGAGCTCATCACGTCGCACCGCTACGAGCGCGTCCTGCGGCGCTACCTCGACTCCGCCCTGCCCGACTCCCCGGACCGGGCGACGCTGGCCACGGCGCTGTCCGCGGCCGCCGTGGCCGTGCACAACGCGCAGCTGCGGGCCTGGCTGCGCTCCCCGGACACCGATCCCTCGGCCGAGCTGGCGGTGCGGCTCGAGCGCCTGGCGCGCACCCTCCTCGCCGGGTACGACGACGGCGCGGTGCACCCGGCCGCCGCCCCCGGGGCGCGGCCCGCCGTCGTCGTCACCGTCCTGGACCCCGGTGCGGGCACGGAGGAGGTCCTGGCGTCCGTGCGCGACGCCCTGGGCTAGGGCTCAGAGCTCGCCGGCGAGAATCGCGTAGATCAGCTCGTCGCGCCACTCGCCCAGCTGGTGGTGGCTCTCGCGCAGGGTCGCCTCCAGGCGCATGCCGATGCGCTCGCAGACCTTGGCGGAGCTCACGTTGAGGGCGTCCAGGCTCGCGCAGACCCGGTGCGCGCCCAGCTCGGAGAACGCGAACTCGATCGCGGCGCGGGCGGCCTCGGAGGCGATGCCCCTGCCCGCGTGGTCGGGGTGGACCACCCAGCCGATCTCGATCTGCGCCGCGGCCGCGTCCATGAGGGTCAGCACGATCTCGCCCGCGAGCTCCCGGGAGCCCCGGGGGGAGACGGCGAAGCGGACGTGGTCCCCGTCCCGGCCCCACGGACGCATCCCGCTGTTCTCCGCGAGGGCGCGTGCGCACTCCTCGCGCGTGCGGGGACCGCGCCACGCGTACCGCGCGTAGTCCTCGCGGCTCTGGTAGGAGTGCATGGGGTCGAGGTCCGCGGCGTCGAAGCGGCGGAACGCAAGGCGTTCGGTCTCTGGGGGCAGCACGTCGATCATCCCCGCCAGCGTATCCGGCGCAGGGACCGCGGAGCACGTCCGGTGCCGGGCGAGCACAGCGTCCGTGCGCCGACGCGACGGGAGACGACTCCGAACCCTTGTGAGACTCAATACCTTGACCTGATACTCGGTATCAGTCAGAGTGGTGACGATCACACCTCGTCGTCAGGAGTCCGCCCATGGCACCCGCCCCGTCCTTCCCCTCCACCGTCACGGTGGACGTCGAGCAGGTGCTCCTGCCCGGCCGGTCCACCCCCGTCGCCCTCGTGCGGCTGGACTCCACCCCGCCGGGCGGGCTGATCATCTGGGGCTCCGAGGCCCTGGGGCAGCTCCAGGAGGCGCTGGAGTCGATCGACCAGTCCGCGGTGGAGGCGATCGTGGTCACCGGCAACGCCCGCTCCTTCGGTGCGGGGGCCGATCTCAAGGAGATCCGCCACGCCCAGCTCAGCGGCGTGTCCGACCGGTACGTGGGACTCGGCCACGAGGCCTTCGGCGTCCTCGCCGATGCGAGCGTGCCCACCTTCTCCCTGCTGACGGGGCAGGCCCTGGGCGGCGGGCTCGAGCTGGCCCTCCACACGGACCACCGCGCGGCCCATCCGCGCACGGGCCCGCTCGGCCTGCCGGAGTGCCGCCTCGGCTTCTTCCCGGGCTGGGGCGGCGTCCACCTGCTCCCGCACCTGATCGGGCCGGCCGCGGCGCTGCGCGTCATCGTGTCCGACTCCCTGCGGGGCCGGAACCTCAAGGCGCAGGAGGCCCTCGAGCTCGGACTGGTGGACGTCGTCCTCGACGCCGTCCCGGGGACCGCGGAGTGGGACCCGGCCTGGCAGCAGTGGGTCGCCGGACGACTCGGCGCGCTCGACGGCGGGGAGCCCCGCCGCCGCGCGGGCACGCCCGGCGGCACCGGGGAGCAGCAGTGGCGCGACGCCGTCGAGCAGGCCCGGTCCCGGGCCGAGCGCACCTGGCACGGGGCGGCTCCCGCCCCGCTCGTGGCGATCGACCTCGTCGCGGACGCACGCACCGAGACCCGCACCGAGAACGGGAACAAGGCCGTCGCAGCCTTCACCGAGCTGGTGCGCGGAGACGTGGCCAAGGCCTCCCTCTACGCCTTCGAGCTCGTCTCGGCGCGTGCCCGGCAGGCGGCGGACGTCCCCGCCGCAGAGCCCGTGCCCGTGCGCAAGGCCGCCGTGATCGGCGCCGGCCTGATGGCCGGCCAGCTCGCCTCGCTCATCGCGAGCGGTGCCGGGATCCCCGTGGTCATGACCGACCTCGACGACGAACGGCTCGCCGCGGGCGTGGCCCGGACCCGGGAGCGCTTCGCCGCCCAGGCGGCCAGGGGCCGGATCAGCGCGGAGCAGGCCGAGCGGATCGGCGCCCTCGTCACGGGGGCGAGCGGACCGGAGGACCTCGCCGACGCGGACTTCGTGATCGAGGCCGTCTTCGAGGACCTCGGCGTGAAGAAGAAGGTCTTCGCCCAGTGGGAGCAGGTCGTGCGGCCGGACGCGATCCTCGCGACGAACACGAGCTCCCTGTCCGTGACCGCGATGGCGGAGGACCTCCGGCATCCCGAGCGGGTGGTCGGCTTCCACGTCTTCAACCCCGTGGAGGTCACCCCGCTCCTCGAGATCGTCGCCGGGCAGCGGACCGGCGACACGGCCCTCGTGACCGCCTTCGAGCTCGCCGCGAAGCTGCGCCGCACGGCGGTGCGCGTCCAGGACGCCCCGGGCTTCGTGGTCAACCGGGTGCTGACCCGGCTGTTCGACGTGATCGTCCAGGCGATCGACGCGGGCACGGACGTGGCGGCCGCCGACCACGCCCCCGACCCGATGGGCCTCCCCATGACCCCGCTGCGGCTGCTCGACTTCGTGGGCCCGGCCGTGCTCCACCACGTGGACGAGACCATGCACCGGGCCTATCCCGAGCGCTTCGCGCAGTCCCCGTGGATGGACGCGGTGGTCGAGGCGGGTCTCACCCACGTCCTGCCCACCGAGACCGCCCCGGAGACGGGCCCGGACGGCTACCTCGCCGCGGACGCCGCCCGGCTGCTCGACCGGACCCGGACGGAGCACCGGGGCTCCGCCGCCGGTGCCCCCGCCTCGCCGGAGGAGCTGCTCGTGCGGGTCCAGGACGCCCTGGCCGAGGAGATCGGCACGATGCTGCGGGAGGGCGTCGTCGCGGGACCCGAGGACGTGGACCTGTGCATGGTCCTCGGGGCCAACTACCCCTTCCACCTGGGCGGGATCACTCCTTACCTCGACCGCACCGGCGCCTCCGAGCGCGTCCTCGGCCGCCGCTTCCACCGGGACTGACCCGCTCCGACTCCGCACCCGCTCACCGAACGAAGGATCCTGCCATGACCGCCACCCCTGAGACCGGCCAGAACCTGTTCCCCGCCGGCACCGTGGAGCCCGACTACGTCCTCGACGAGGCCCTCGACACGGACGCCGCCGGTGTCTTCGAGTCGGTCTCCGACACCGACCGTGGGCACTGGATGCGCGCCCGCCGGTTCGTCCAGGAGGACCTGCTGCCCGTCATCGGCGAGCACTGGGACCGCTCCGAGTACTCCCTCGACCTCGTCCGCCGGCTCGGGGAGCTCGACCTGCTGCGCGACGGCGTCTCCGTCGGCGGCTACGAGGAGATGTCCAAGACCGCCGCGGGGCTGATCAGCATGGAGCTCTCCCGCGGGGACGGGTCGATCGCCACCGTCTCCGGTGTCCAGGGCGGGCTCGCCATGCGCTCGATCGCGATGTGCGGCTCCGAGGAGCAGCGGCAGCGGTACCTGCCCCGGATGGCCACGGGCGAGCTCCTCGGCGCGTTCGCCCTCACGGAGCCGACCCACGGCTCGGACTCGGTGAGCCTCGAGACCCGGGCCACCCCGGTGGACGGCGGCTGGGTGCTCAACGGGGAGAAGAAGTGGATCGGCAACGGCTCGATGGGCGGGATCACCGTGGTGTGGGCCCGTTCCGACGAGGACGGACAGGTCCGGGGGTTCGTGGTCCCCCAGGAGAGCCGGGGCTACACCGGTACGACCATCCGCGGCAAGCTCGCCCTGCGCGCCATCCACCAGGCGCACCTCCGGTTCGACGGTGTCTTCGTGCCCGAGGAGAACGCCCTTCCGCGGGCGCGGTCCTTCAAGAACACCGCCGACGTCCTGTTCGCGACCCGCATCAGCGTGGCGTGGGGCGCGGTGGGCCATGCCCAGGCCTGCTACGAGACCGCCGTGCAGTACGCGAAGCAGCGCGTCCAGTTCGGCCGCCCCCTCGCCGCCTCGCAGATCGTCCAGGAACGCCTGGCCCGGATGCTGAGCGAGCTCACGCAGATCCAGCTGCTCGTGACCCGGATGACCGAGCGGGAGGAGGGCGGCACGCTCACGGGCGAGCAGGCCTCGCTGGCGAAGTACACCTCCACGCGCACCGCCCGCTCGATCGCGGCCAACGCCCGGGACCTCATGGGCGGCAACGGCATCCTGGTCGAGAACCGCGTGGCGCGCCACTTCGCCGACATCGAGGCCCTGCACACCTACGAGGGCACCGAGACCATGCAGGCCCTGATCATCGGACGCAGCATCACCGGCATCAGCGCCTTCGTCTGACCGGCCGCTGTCCGCCAGCACGACGGCGCCGCCGTGGAACGAGTCGTTGCTCGGGTCGATCTCGTCCTCGAACGCAGGATCCTCGGGGACGTCGAGGTCCGCGATCGCCTCGCCCATGCTGGGCTCCTCGGGCGGCACCTGCTCGTCGCCCGCCTCGTAGCGGGACTCCGCCGACTCGTCCCGCAGCTCCTGCTCCGACGGGACCTCAGGGTTCGCGGGGTCCACCCGCTCGTCCTGCGGGCCGGCCTCGGCGCCCTCGATCAGCGGGTCCTCGCGCCAGTGCTCGGGATCGACCTCGGCGGCGCCCTCGTAGGTGTCGGGGCTCTCCGGCAGTTCTTCCGGTGACGTGCTCATCTGCTGTCCTTTCGGGTCGCGGGATGGGGTGCTCCATCAGCCTACGCACTGCCGCTCCTGCTCCTCCTGCCCGGTACGGGTGCCGGAGCCGGAGCCGAGGCCGGAGCGGCTGCCGGTGCCGGTGTCCCCGGAGCACGGCATCACCCGTCGCTCCCTGCGGTGCTCCGGCACCGCGCCGGCGCGGCTCTCCCGGCGGGGTGCCGCCCCGGACCACGAGGGCGCCGGCGCGACCCGGCAACCGTTTTGACGGTCCTCCGAGGCCTGTGTAATGTATTCCGAGTCGCCGCAAGGGATGCGAGAGATCGCCCCGGACGGCAACGCCGACATCCGGCGGACCCAACCCTCCGAAGCCTCCTGGCCGATCACCGCTGCGCGGTGGCCGACCGCTTGTGGGCCGAGTGCGGGTCGGGTACGCTGGTGAAGCTCAATCGGACGGTGGCGAGCGATCGCCGCGACCGACGGTGACGGATCCGACGGATCCCCGTCCCTGCTTCCCGGAAAGAGCCCACCACCGCAGAGCGGTGGAAAAGCGATTTGGGGAAGCAGAAAAGACGGGATACGCTGAGAAGGTCGCCGAGGGGAAAGCGAGAAATCGCGGGAACCGAGCAAAAAAGAATTTCATCACGGTTTCTGGGTGTTGTGCCTGGTTGCTGGTCTGTTGTTTGAGAACTCAATAGTGTGCCATGTTTGTTGATACCGAAAGTTTTTTTCGGTTGATTGGTTGTCGCCGTTCCGCCTCCGTGGGGTGGTGGCAGCATTTTCAGCCGGGTTCGAAATGTTTTCGTTGTTTTTTTGACGGAGAGTTTGATCCTGGCTCAGGACGAACGCTGGCGGCGTGCTTAACACATGCAAGTCGAACGATGATGCCCAGCTTGCTGGGTGGATTAGTGGCGAACGGGTGAGTAATACGTGAGTAACCTGCCCTTGACTCTGGGATAAGCCTGGGAAACCGGGTCTAATACTGGATACTACTGCGCATCGCATGGTGTGTGGTGGAAAGGGTTTTACTGGTTTTGGATGGGCTCACGGCCTATCAGCTTGTTGGTGGGGTAATGGCTCACCAAGGCGACGACGGGTAGCCGGCCTGAGAGGGTGACCGGCCACACTGGGACTGAGACACGGCCCAGACTCCTACGGGAGGCAGCAGTGGGGAATATTGCACAATGGGCGGAAGCCTGATGCAGCGACGCCGCGTGAGGGATGACGGCCTTCGGGTTGTAAACCTCTTTCAGTAGGGAAGAAGCGAGAGTGACGGTACCTGCAGAAGAAGCGCCGGCTAACTACGTGCCAGCAGCCGCGGTAATACGTAGGGCGCAAGCGTTGTCCGGAATTATTGGGCGTAAAGAGCTCGTAGGCGGTTTGTCGCGTCTGCTGTGAAAGCCCGGGGCTCAACCCCGGGTCTGCAGTGGGTACGGGCAGACTAGAGTGCAGTAGGGGAGACTGGAATTCCTGGTGTAGCGGTGAAATGCGCAGATATCAGGAGGAACACCGATGGCGAAGGCAGGTCTCTGGGCTGTTACTGACGCTGAGGAGCGAAAGCATGGGGAGCGAACAGGATTAGATACCCTGGTAGTCCATGCCGTAAACGTTGGGCACTAGGTGTGGGGGACATTCCACGTTTTCCGCGCCGTAGCTAACGCATTAAGTGCCCCGCCTGGGGAGTACGGCCGCAAGGCTAAAACTCAAAGGAATTGACGGGGGCCCGCACAAGCGGCGGAGCATGCGGATTAATTCGATGCAACGCGAAGAACCTTACCAAGGCTTGACATTCACCGGACCGCCCCAGAGATGGGGTTTCCCTTCGGGGCTGGTGGACAGGTGGTGCATGGTTGTCGTCAGCTCGTGTCGTGAGATGTTGGGTTAAGTCCCGCAACGAGCGCAACCCTCGTTCTATGTTGCCAGCACGTGATGGTGGGGACTCATAGGAGACTGCCGGGGTCAACTCGGAGGAAGGTGGGGATGACGTCAAATCATCATGCCCCTTATGTCTTGGGCTTCACGCATGCTACAATGGCCGGTACAAAGGGTTGCGATACTGTGAGGTGGAGCTAATCCCAAAAAGCCGGTCTCAGTTCGGATTGAGGTCTGCAACTCGACCTCATGAAGTCGGAGTCGCTAGTAATCGCAGATCAGCAACGCTGCGGTGAATACGTTCCCGGGCCTTGTACACACCGCCCGTCAAGTCACGAAAGTTGGTAACACCCGAAGCCGGTGGCCTAACCCCTTGTGGGAGGGAGCCGTCGAAGGTGGGACTGGCGATTGGGACTAAGTCGTAACAAGGTAGCCGTACCGGAAGGTGCGGCTGGATCACCTCCTTTCTAAGGAGCCGTTGGCCGCCGTGTGGTGGCCGCCCCTGCCGCAGTGCCCGTTCGTGGTGCTGGTGGGGTGAGCTCATGGGTGGAATATCAACGAGCAAGTGGCCGCGTTCCTGCTGGTCTCCCTGTTGTTTGGGGGGGTCGGTGGTGTGCCGGCCGGGTGGGTCCTAGTACCTGCTGCTGTGTTCTCGTGCTCCCGGGTTGTTCCGGGGGTGCGTGGGTGTGGTGGTGGTGGAAGGGGTGCTCCCGGTGGGTGGGCGTGGTCCATGGCGCACTGTTGGGTCCTGAGACAACAGGCCCCGTGGTTCCTCGTGCGGTGCCGGTGGGTTTTCCCTGCTGGTGGGTGCGGGGTGCGGGGGTGTTGGATCTGGGTTCCCGGTGTCCTGCCGGTGGGGGTGGTCCTGAACGGGGCCGCGACCACCAGTGTGTGGGATGTGCGGGTTGTTGTTTGAGAACTGTATAGTGGACGCGAGCATCTTAAGAACGGGTGCTGCAGTCGCGCGCTGGTCGTGGTCGTCCTGGACGGGGGTTTGTGCCCTGGTGCGGGGTGGTGCGGCCGGTGGTGTGGTTGTGGTGCCGTGTTCGTGATTGATCGCCGATCGTCGCCGCTGCCGGGCGTCCTCTTCGGAGGGGGTGTGGTGGTGGTGGTATCGGTGTGTTCTGTGATCATGTGGCAAGTTTTTAAGGGCGCACGGTGGATGCCTTGGCATCAGGAGCCGATGAAGGACGCGGTAATCTGCGATAAGCCTCGGGGAGCTGATAAACGAGCTGTGATCCGAGGGTCTCCGAATGGGGAAACCCCGCCGCGTGTTATGCGTGGTGACCCGCACCTGAATTCATAGGGTGTGTGGAGGGAACGTGGGGAAGTGAAACATCTCAGTACCCACAGGAAGAGAAAACAACAGTGATTCCGTCAGTAGTGGCGAGCGAACGCGGAAGAGGCCAAACCGATGGTGTGTGATACCCGGCAGGGGTTGCATCATCGGGGTCGTGGGGCGTGTCGTCCCGGGTCTGCCGGCCCGGGCGTGTGAGTGCAGGACGATAGTCGAACCGGTGTGAGTGCCGGACCGGAGAGGGTGGGAGTCCCGTAGACGAAATCGTTGCTGCCGCACGGTGCACGTACCCAAGTAGCACGGGGCCCGAGAAATCCCGTGTGAATCTGCCAGGACCACCTGGTAAGCCTAAATACTACCTGATGACCGATAGCGGACCAGTACCGTGAGGGAAAGGTGAAAAGTACCCCGGGAGGGGAGTGAAATAGTACCTGAAACCGTGTGCCTACAAACCGTCGGAGCCTGTGAGGGTGACGGCGTGCCTTTTGAAGAATGAGCCTGCGAGTTAGTGTTACGTCGCGAGGTTAACCCGTGAGGGGTATCCGTAGCGAAAGCGAGTCTGAATAGGGCGAGTGAGTGGCGTGATCTAGACCCGAAGCGAAGTGATCTACCCATGGCCAGGTTGAAGCGCGTGTAAGAGCGCGTGGAGGACCGAACCCACTTCAGTTGAAAATGGAGGGGATGAGCTGTGGGTAGGGGTGAAAGGCCAATCAAACTTCGTGATAGCTGGTTCTCCCCGAAATGCATTTAGGTGCAGCGTTACGTGTTTCTTGCCGGAGGTAGAGCTACTGGATGGCCGATGGGCCCTACAAGGTTACTGACGTCAGCCAAACTCCGAATGCCGGTAAGTGAGAGCGTAGCAGTGAGACTGTGGGGGATAAGCTTCATAGTCGAGAGGGAAACAGCCCAGACCACCAACTAAGGCCCCTAAGCGTGTGCTAAGTGGGAAAGGATGTGGAGTTGCTCAGACAACCAGGAGGTTGGCTTAGAAGCAGCCATCCTTGAAAGAGTGCGTAATAGCTCACTGGTCAAGTGATTCCGCGCCGACAATGTAGCGGGGCTCAAGTACACCGCCGAAGTTGTGGCATTGCACCAATGATACCCAACCGGGTCCTTGATGGTCCTGGTTCAGGTGGTGCGATGGGTAGGGGAGCGTCGTGTGGGCAGTGAAGCTGCGGGGTGACCCAGTGGTGGAGCCCACACGAGTGAGAATGCAGGCATGAGTAGCGAATGACGGGTGAGAAACCCGTCCGCCGGATGATCAAGGGTTCCAGGGTCAAGCTAATCTGCCCTGGGTCAGTCGGGACCTAAGGCGAGGCCGACAGGCGTAGTCGATGGACAACGGGTTGATATTCCCGTACCGGCGAAGAACCGCCCATACCGAACCGGGGACACTAACCACCCGAACCGTATCCTGATGCCGGCCTTTGGCCGGTGGACGGTGCGGGGAGCGTGGGACCTGAACCGGGGAGGTAAGCGTATTAACAGGTGTGACGCAGGAAGGTAGCCGAGCCGGGCGATGGTAGACCCGGTCTAAGCGTGTAGGGCGATCCGTTGGCAAATCCGCGGATCATGTGCCTGAGACGTGACGGGACCCCCATTCGTGGGGGGATTCGGTGATCCTATGCTGCCGAGAAAAGCATCGACGCGAGGTTCCAGCCGCCCGTACCCCAAACCGACACAGGTGATCAGGTAGAGAATACTAAGGCGATCGAGAGAATCATGGTTAAGGAACTCGGCAAAATGCCCCCGTAACTTCGGGAGAAGGGGGGCCCGGACCGTGGACACCACTAGCTGGTGCGAGCGGGCAAGGGCCGCAGAGACCAGGGGGAAGCGACTGTTTATCAAAAACACAGGTCCGTGCGAAGTCGCAAGACGATGTATACGGACTGACTCCTGCCCGGTGCTGGAAGGTTAAGAGGACCTGTTAGCCTCACGGCGAAGCGGAGAATTTAAGCCCCAGTAAACGGCGGTGGTAACTATAACCATCCTAAGGTAGCGAAATTCCTTGTCGGGTAAGTTCCGACCTGCACGAATGGAGTAACGACTTCCCCGCTGTCTCAACCATGAACTCGGCGAAATTGCAGTACGAGTAAAGATGCTCGTTACGCGCAGCAGGACGGAAAGACCCCGAGACCTTTACTATAGTTTGGTATTGGTGTTCGGTGTGGCTTGTGTAGGATAGGTGGGAGACGTTGAAGCGGGCACGCCAGTGCACGTGGAGTCATCGTTGAAATACCACTCTGGTCACTCTGGACATCTAACTTCGGCCCGTGATCCGGGTCAGGGACAGTGCCTGATGGGTAGTTTAACTGGGGCGGTTGCCTCCTAAAGAGTAACGGAGGCGCCCAAAGGTTCCCTCAGCCTGGTTGGCAATCAGGTGTCGAGTGTAAGTGCACAAGGGAGCTTGACTGTGAGAGCGACAGCTCGAGCAGGGACGAAAGTCGGGACTAGTGATCCGGCGGTACATTGTGGAATGGCCGTCGCTCAACGGATAAAAGGTACCTCGGGGATAACAGGCTGATCTTGCCCAAGAGTCCATATCGACGGCATGGTTTGGCACCTCGATGTCGGCTCGTCGCATCCTGGGGCTGGAGTTGGTCCCAAGGGTTGGGCTGTTCGCCCATTAAAGCGGTACGCGAGCTGGGTTCAGAACGTCGTGAGACAGTTCGGTCCCTATCCGCTGCGCGCGCAGGAAATTTGAGAAGACCTGTCCTTAGTACGAGAGGACCGGGACGGACGAACCTCTGGTATGGCAGTTGTACCGCCAGGTGCACCGCTGCTTCGCTACGTTCGGAAGAGATAACCGCTGAAAGCATCTAAGCGGGAAGCTCGCTTCGAGATGAGATTTCCATGCACCAACAGGTGTGAGAGGCCCCCAGCTAGACCACTGGGTTGATAGGCCGGAGGTGGAAGCACGAACCAACGACGTGTGCAGCCGACCGGTACTAATACGCCGACAACTTACACCACACCCCACCCCGAACCACCCACGGTGAGTAATCACCGGCGGTGACACCGGGTGGGAACACCACAGAACACCGCGTCCACTATACGGCTCCCGACCAACAACCCGTTGGCCAGGAACACCGCCCCCCGACGGGGCGG